>JALRDI010000048.1 GCA_023257035.1 Ilumatobacteraceae bacterium
CTGGTGACTACTGGTTGAGCAGGTTTGATCTCACCAATGAAACCCGTGGGGTTGTGCAAGGCGCGACCTATGCGGTCGTGAACGCAGAATTACCTGCTCTGACGTTGCTCACGTTGATTGCGTTGTTCACGGCCCTGCTCTTCTTGATCACGATTCGTACAGATCGCTGGCGGTTCCCGCTGATCGCTTCGGTGCTCTGGCTCGTGGTGTCGATTGGTGGCGGGTCGGTGTACCCATCGGTGATTCAGTCGTTGGTCGTTCGACCAAACCAGGCTGAGCGCGAACTTCCATACATCGCCCGAAATGTTGATGCGACGCGAGCAGCGATGGCACTTGATGAGGTGGTGACCGAGCCGATCCAGTTCAACGCACTTTCGGCGGCAGATATCGAGTCTGACCCTGAGCCGTTCGAAAATGTCCGACTCTTGAGCCCAGGTTTGATGTTGTCTCGTTTCGCGATCGACCGCGGTGAGGTAGCTGGCTTGCAGGTCGATGATCTTGACGTCGACCGTTATGAACTCAACGGTGAGCGTGAGCAGGTGTTGGTGGCGGCGCGTGAACTTGACCTTGAAGGCATTCCGAACCAGTCGTGGCAGGGTCGCCACCTTGTGTCAACCCGTGGTTGCGGTTTGGTGATGGCTCCGGTCAGCCAGGTGACGTCCTCGTTGCGTCCCGACTACATCACGATTGATCTCGATCGCCCTGAGTTGTACTTCTCGCCGTCGATGACTGACTATGCAGTTGCGAATACCGCCGTGGCTGAGAGTGGTTGTGGTGATAGCAGTGACTATTCGGGAACTTCGGGTATCGCAATGTCGAGCATTGTCCGGCGTGCGGTCACGGCCTTGTCGTTCCTTGATTACAACCTTTTGGCATCTGGCGCAGTTAATTCTGATTCGCAGTTGCTGTTGGTTCGTGATGTTCGCGACCGTGTCGAAAAACTTGCGCCGTTCCTCGACTACGACGGCGACCCGTATCCCGTGGTTGTCGATGGCGGTGTTCAGTGGGTGATTGATGCCTACACATCGACCAGTCAGTATCCGTATGCGCAGAGCATTGGCAATGTGCAGCTCACTCGCTCAACGGGCCTGTCGCGTGATTCGAATTATGTGCGCAACTCTGTGAAGGCGACTGTCGATGCATACACGGGTGACGTGAAGTTCTATGTGCTCGACAGTGACGACCCGATCATCGCAGCATGGCAGGGAGCATTCTCGGACATGTTCACGCCGATCGAAGAAATGCCAAATGAGCTACGTGAGCACTTGCGTTATCCCGAAGATCTTTTCCGTGTGCAAACCGAGTTGTATTCGAAATACCAGATCTCGGCTGAGGATTTCTTCCAGCGAACTGGTGCATGGTCGGTGTCGCAGGCACCGTCGGTTCAGCCTCGAGCTTTTTTTGATGGAGCTGGTGCGACTGACGCTGCAGGAAGTGGCGAGTTTGCAACAGAACTCAACACCGAACGCTTTGTGCCGTACTACACGCTGTTGAGAAACCCTTCAACGGGTGAGAACGAGTTCGTCATTTTGCGACCGTATGTTCCGTTCTCAACTGACGACGGCCGTACCGAGTTGCAGGCGTACATCACGGCATCGAGTGACCCTGATTCGTATGGTCGACTCACGACGTATCTCGTCGATCAGGATCCTCTGCCGGCTGGCCCGTATCGAGTTGCCACACAAGCCGAGTCAGAGCAGTTGATTAGCCGTGAGATCACGCTGCAAGACAATGAAGAGTCAGGCACTGATGTGCTCTTCGGCGACATGCAAATTGTTCCGGTCGCTGACGGCCTTGTCTACGTGCGGCCGTTCTATGTCGCCATCGATGGCATTACTGAGTACCGCTTTGTCATCGTGTCGAATGAGAACCGGGCGACGTTTGCTTCGACGATGTCGGAAGCTCTCGCTGACTTGTTCCCTGGGCTCGACCTTGAGCTTCCTGAACGTTCAGACGCTGCGGTCACGGCCGACGAACCTGATGAAACACCGGCATCTGATGGTGACGACTCAACCAGCGATTCGACCGACGAGCCAAATCAAGACTCGTCTGAATCTCCGACGTTGACTGTTCCTGATTCACCTGATGAGCGCGCAACGACAGCTGAGCTGCTCCTGCAAGCGGAGTCACTTTTTGCTGAGGCCGATGCGCTTCTTCGTGATGGTGACCTTGGTGCATATCAAGAAACGATCGATCGAGCAGAGGCATTCGTGCAAGCGGCACTTGAGTCGCTTGATGCCAACGGCTGAGCGCCTTGCGTTTCGAGACTTGCTGTATCAGCGGCGTAGTTGATCGATGAGAATTGCGATGTCGGCGCGGAACGCCGCCTGGTATCGCGCTTGTTCTTGGGCAAGTCTCGTCTGGCTCTGACGAATGTCGACGAGTGATCCGTTGACGATTTCAGCCACGTCGATGGGTTCTTGATCGGCAACTGCAGAGAGTTCGTTACCAAGCTCATCGAGTTGACGGGCGAGTTCGGTTGTGGTGGCGGTGATTCGAGCGTCGAGGCTGTTCGTTTTCTCGAGAATGTCGCTCAGTGTGTGTGCTGTTGCTGTGCGTTCCTCTTCGAGTTGTTCGACTCGAGTGTTGAGTGCAGCGATGATGCCGTCGAGTTGATCGAGTCGTTGAGAAGTGTGTTTTCGGAATCCAACCATGGGGCGTTTCGTGTACATCGAGGGGTAGGTGTTCGAGATGTACGGTAATCGTGCGGTGACGTACGCTGGTGGGATGCCAAAAGTTGCAACCAACGGTGTGGAGTTGGAGTACGTCGATCGTGGTAACGGTGACCCCTTACTGCTTGTGATGGGCCTTGGTGCTCAGCTGACCAGTTGGCCGGAGGGTTTCGTTGATTCGCTAGTAGCGCAGGGCTTCCGTGTCATTGCGTTCGACAACCGTGACAGCGGTCTTTCGACTGAGATGTCCGGTTCGGGCTTGAAGCGTGGTGACATTTTGAAGGTGTTGTTGCGCCGACCGGTGAGCGCCCCGTATCAGTTACGCGATATGGCAGCCGATGCCATCGGGTTGCTTGATGAGCTCGGCGTTCGTGAGGCTCATGTCGTTGGCGCATCGATGGGCGGGATGATTGCTCAGGAGATCGCGATCGGTTGGCCAAGTCGCGTGCAGTCACTGACGTCGATCATGTCAAACACTGGCGATCGTAAGAACGGGATGATCGATCTGAAGTTGGCACTGAAATTGCGGCGTCAGGGCGATCCGAATCCGAACGATCGTGAAGCGATGATTGAACATTCCCTCGCAATGTGGAAGTGGATTTCGGGGCCCACCTTTGATGAAGCCGAGGCACGAGAATTCACCGCGGCCGGGGTTGATCGTGCGATTCGAGTTGAGGGCACTGAGCGGCAGACCGCGGCGATTTTTGCAAGCCGTGATCGCACGACGGCACTTCGTGGAGTGCGGACTCCGACGTTGGTCATTCACGGTCTCGTTGACCCGCTCGTGCGCCCATCAGGTGGTGAAGCAACCGCTCGAGCAATTCCAGATGCTCGCCTGTTGATGTTCCCTGAAATGGGCCATGACCTTCCCGAGTGTCGATGGAAAGAGATCGCAGCCGCGATTCGCCAGAACGCAGATCGGGCCCCGTTGCCCGTCTGACGACCACACGAATAGATCGGGCTACCGTTGGGCATGGCGCCGATCGCAACAGTCGTTGATGAACTCATGCCAGAGTTCCTCTCACAGGTGCTTGGCTGTGCAGGGGCTGTCGACCGGGTTACCGCGACTCGCATTGGGACGGGTCAAGTTGCGTTGAGCCTTCGGCTCGATCTTGAGTTATCTGACGACGCCCCAAATGATCTGCCTCAGGTGTTGGTCGCAAAGATTCCATCCCCCGACGCAGAGAGCCGCGAGGCTGCGCGCATGCACCTCACGTACCACAAAGAGGTGGGTTTCTATCTCGACCTTTCCGACCTCGTCGACGTGCCTCACCCTCGTTCGCTGTATTCAGCCATCGACGATGAGTCGGGTGACTTCACGCTGCTGATGGAACAGGCTGTCGGCGATGTTGGTGATCAACTTGCGGGCTGCTCGGTGCATGATGCTGAAGCGATGGTTGATGCCGCAGTTGGGCTTCATGCTCCAACGTGGGGAAAGGTTGAAGAGCTTGCGAATACTTCGTGGCTTCCGATGCCCGATCCTGCAGGGGTGTCTCAGCGCCAAGCAATCTATTCGATGCTCTTGCCGGGGTTCATTGATCGTTTTCAACATCGGCTTGCGTCAGAGGTGCTCGATGCTGCTCGGTGGCTCGGGGAGCATTTATCGGCGTTGATGCTGACGTCGAAGTTGCCGCTATGCGTGGTGCATGGCGACTACCGCCTCGACAACATGTTGTTCGAGCGCTCAGAAACTGCGAGCGCAGTGACCGTGCTTGATTGGCAGACCACCGGGTTTGGGCGAGGGCCAACCGATATTGCGTACGGAATTGGCTCAGGACTATTGCTCGATGACCGACGTCCTACAGAAACATCGTTGGTTGAACGTTACTTCAATGGCCTGACGGCCTCCGGAATTGACTGCTCATTCGATGACGTGACGCACGACTACCGAGTTGGCACCGTGAGCGGGCTTGGGATGGCCGTCATTGCGTCACAGGTCGTGACTGCGACAGAACGGGGCGACGAAATGTTTGCAGTGATGGCTGAGCGACATGCTCAACAGATGATCGACAACGATGTGTTTG
>JALRDI010000126.1 GCA_023257035.1 Ilumatobacteraceae bacterium
GAAACACAACTTCGGTATGCGCATGAAGCGGTGAGCAATGAGTTGACGGTGCGGGAGCTGGAAGCACTCATTTCAGGTCAGAGTTCTCAACAGTCAGTGACGCAGCCACCGCAACCTGCAGATGGGGCCGGGCTTGTCGAAGGAACGCGGCTGCGCGAGGCAGGTGTTATCGAGGTTGAAGAAGCACTTGCGCAGTGGCTCGACACCCGTGTTCGCGTGTCGCTTGGAGCGTCGAAGGGGCGAATCGCGATCGATTTCGCTGACCTTGATGACCTTCGACGCATCCACCGAATCGTGTTTGGGGACGAACCCTCAAGTGTGTCTTGAGGCTGCGAACCTCAACCTCTTGCTGAGCATCATCGCATCCACAACAATATGAATATACTGTGGATAATTCACCAGAAGACCAAAATGATCAATATTTATACATCTTTTTAGTCGTATTAATGAATATTATTCATTGAGGTCGTGAACCCACCGTTCGACCGCAAGAACCACACCCCGAACAATTGTCGGCGTCTGGGCAACAATGTCTGAGGTAGGGCCGAGACGCCATAACACAGCCGGCATACGAGTTTCCCTCAGGACCGGAAGGCGTGCTCCAATCACTTCAATATCTTCCCGCCTCAGCGGATACCGAACATCATGAGCGAGTTGCTCACTGAGCGAGCGACCCGCAGCAGATTCAAAACCAGGTACGGCGTAATACTGGATGAGCGATACCGGCTCGTTCGCGGCTTCGAATCCGATGTACACATCTGCTCGGTAGCGATTCGCAAGGGCTGCATGAGTTGATGCATCAGGGTCACCAATGACAGTGGCTGACGCGGAATGTTGACGAAGAGCAGTGGTGACCTGCCGGGCAAGAGCACCGAGACCGCCATATTCACCGATCACGATTCTCAGGTGGCCCAGAGAGCGACGCCCAGAAGTCACGGCAGCAACTTCGCGAACCATGACGACTCCAGGGCCGGAGCCAGTATTTCGAGACAGCACATCAAGTGCGGAGACCGTGTCAGGGCCACAGACTCCATCATCGGGGAGCCCTGAGTTTCGCTGGAGATCTTGAAGAGCAGCAGTGGTGTCAGGCCCGTAAATGCCGTCGACCCGCCCGCAGTCGAACCCTAAACGGGCGAGAATTCGTTGTAGCTCGGCGACATCCTCACCTCGAAGATTTGGAGCCGTGAGCATGAGCAGCCGGTCACCAAGTGCCCAGCCAGACTCAACAAGAAGCGACCAGGTGAGTTCATCGCAACTGCCGGTAGGCGGAATACCTTGCGATGCCTGAAAAGAGGTCACCGCCTCTTTCGTCGAATCACCAAACCAACCGCTTTCGGTGGCCCGAATCGGATATGACGATCGAATAAGTCGCCGTTGGAGATCCCTGACGGCTTCGCCGCGCTCGCCGTGGGTTAGTGGGAATTGCCCAGAAATGTTCCGAACTCCTCGAGGAGAGCTGATTTGCTCTTCGCTCCGACAATTCGGTGAACGGCCTCGCCGCCATTGAACACGATCATTGTTGGGATACTCATCACCTGATACCGCATGGCGATATCAGGGTTTTCATCGACATTGAGTTTTGCGATCGTCATCTGATCGGCATTCTCTGTTGCGATCTCGTCGAGAATTGGAGCAACCATTTTGCACGGACCGCACCACTCTGCCCAGAAATCGACGACAACTGGAACATTCGATGCTCCCACGGTTTCGTCAAACGTGCTGGTGGTCAAATTGATGGATGCCATGTCATTTCCTTTGTGTTCCGCGAACTGAGAGAGCGTGATTCGAGACTACCGCGACGAATGCGGTCTTGTTTGGCATGAAGAGTTAATGCTGGCCCTCAAGCCAACGCTCTGAGTCGATGGCAGCCATACAACCCGAGCCGGCAGCAGTAATTGCCTGACGGTACGTGTGGTCTTGCACATCACCGCAGGCGAAGACA
>JALRDI010000240.1 GCA_023257035.1 Ilumatobacteraceae bacterium
CGTCACCCTGCTCGGCACGAGAGCACCATCATGGGCAAAAATCTTCCTTCTCGCTCTCGCCATCGTTGACGACATTGGCGCAATCGTCGTGATTGCAGTGTTCTACTCAGACGGCGTGTCGTTCATCTGGCTTGCAATCGCAATTGGCTCCTTCGTTCTTGCAGCGCTTATCAAGAACCGGGTGCCATTCATCGGTGTCTATGTTGCGATCGGCGGCCTCTGCTGGTTCGCACTCCACGAGGCCCACATTCACCCGACACTCGCCGGCGTTGCCTTTGGTTTGCTTGCACCTGTTCGCCCCCGTAACGCTCGAGTACTTGTCGACGAACACGCTCTCTCAGAACACCCTGGATACGACGCAGCGTTCAAGTTGTCCCGTCAGGCAAGAGAGAGCGTGTCGATTGTCGAGTGGTTGGAGCACCGACTTCATCCATGGTCCGCGTTCGTTGTCGTGCCGATCTTTGCTCTGGCAAACGCTGGCGTGAGAATAGAAGCTTCTGAGCTTGGTGGCATGGTGACCAATGCCGTGACCTGGGGCGTCATTCTCGGATTGGTCGTCGGCAAAACGATTGGAATCTCGGCATTCACGTTGCTTGCTGTCGCTTTCAACGTTGCTCGACTGCCCAAAGGTGTCACTCCCCGATATGTGATCGGTGCGGGAGCGCTTGGCGGAATTGGTTTCACCGTTTCTCTCTTCATCACAGAACTTGCCTTCGGTGAATCGATTCTTGCTGAAGATGCTCGACTTGGAGTGGTAGTCGCCTCCTTGGCCGCAGCCTTGATTGGTTCGGCAATCATGGTGCCCGGCCATGTCGACGAAGACTGATCAACGCCGATGGTCGACCAACTGTTCGTCTACGGCACGTTGCTGCCCGGCGATTTGCGATGGCCGCTACTCGAGCGTTACGTCATCGACAGCGGCAGTCCTGACGCCGTCACAGGGCTTCTCTTTGACACAGGGCTGGATTACCCCGCAGCGATCTTTGACTCAACTGCCTCAGAGCTCATTCAGGGTCGTCGCTACTCGCTTCGTCACGACACAATCGACGAGGCCCTTCGTGAACTCGACATCGAGGAAGACACAGTCGATGGCTTGTACAAACGAGTTGAGATAACGACTCAGTCAGGTACTCGATGCTGGGCGTACGCCTACGGCGAAGGTCTTGAACTTACGTTGATTCCTTCGGGCAACTGGTTCGATCGACCTCCACGCGCCGGTCAACTTGACGACGCGTAGAACTGTTCGGCGACGGCAAGCACCGCTGAGACATGTGCTTCAAGTTGGTCATCGGTTAGTGATGGTCCGAGTTCAACGGTGAACCCGGTGCCCTCCGAGGTCGTGACCGTCCGAGACCACATCGATGCAGTCCCGGTGTACGTACCACCACTGACCTGAAGCAACGGAAGGCCAGATATTTCTGCATACAACGCGCGGATTTCACCGTTTCGACCGCCGGTTGGTGAGATTCTGAAGAGATCTTGGTGATACCACAGCACGAGATCTGGGTTCACAAGCTCACCGAGCGCCACCATTGCCGAAGTCTCGGGCTCGCTAGCAGCACTCGGGCCGGCGTACTGCCAATTGCCGGGTTCAGCAAGGGGCGCCCATTGATGCGGAAAATTGCGGTTGAGGTCAACCCCATTCGCGTTATGCCGCTGTTGCAGCGTATTTCCATCGGGGTTCATTGTTGGCACCAACCAGAGTTCGACTCCGGCGGGTATATCCCGTTCCATCAATTCGTTGACAATTGCAATACCGGCATCTTCGTCACCATGAATTGACCCCACCAACAACAATCGAGCACCGCCCTTATCTCCATGACAGGTGACGAAAAGTGGTTCGTCTAAAGCTGAATGACCAAACAACACTGCGGTATCACTGGGCACCTGTGAACGGTCACCATCTGCGCTTTCTAGGGTTGGAATCGTCGTTGTCGGAGCAGGAGTCAATGTAGAGGTTGTGACAGAAGGCAGAGTCGTCGAAGAGACCGAGCTTGATGACAACTCACCAGCGGTTGTTGTCGTCAGCGGTTGAGTGGTTTCGGAGACGTCGTCAAAGGAAGCAGTGGAAGCAACCGTTCCAGGGCCGCTGATTCCCAGATCGCTGCTGCCGCATCCGGCGAACAGTAGTTGTAGCGCCAAAACGGCAACGATGCGTCGTGAAAGCACCCCCAAAGGTTAAGGGATCTCCATAACAATCACGACTCGCCCACATACTCCAAATGAGTCGGAATAACGGGACTAACGACTCGTCAATTTTTTTATGAACTCCGTCACACTTCGTCAAAAATCGCCAGATAGCCTTACCCCCGCAATTAATCCAAGTGGCAAATTGCCACGCCCTTACCCCCTTGGGAGAAACATGAAGAAGACTGCAACCAAGGTTGTCGCGTCACTCTTTGCATTCTCACTCATCGCCGCAGCATGCGGCGGTAGCGATGATGCAGCCGACGCACCAGCCGATGAACCAGCCTCAGAAGAAGAAGCTTCGGGCGAAGTTGTTGGGATCACAGTGACTGGTCCGGAGCGTTCCGACGAAGAAGCTGGCGCACTCCAGCAGGTTCTCGGAGCATGGGGCGACGCCAATGGCGCAGCCGTCACCTACATCGGCGATGCTGACTGGGAAGCCAACATCAACGTTCAGGTTGAGGCCGGTAACCCACCAGACATCTCAATCTTCCCGCAGCCGGGCAAGCTTGCTGATTTCGCAAACGCAGGCTACATCGTGCCTTTGTCAGCTGAGACTGACGCTGCAATCGAGTGGTCAGACGCTTGGAAGACCTTCGGAAACGTCGATGGCGTTCAGTACGGCGTCCCAATGAAGTCAGACCTCAAGTCGCTCGTGTGGTACTCACCAGCTCGCTTCGCAGCCGATGGATACACAGTTCCTGAGACCTTCGATGACTTCGTCGCTCTCGTCAATGACATCACCGCTGCAGGTGGGTCAAAGGCACTCTGCGTTGGTATCGAGTCAGGTCAGGCAACTGGCTGGACCTTCACCGACTGGGTAGAAGAAATGGTTCTTCGCCAGTCAGGCCCAGAGGTGTATGACCAGTGGGTCGCAGGCGAAGTGAAGTTCTCCGACGAGCCAATCCAGACCGCAATGCAGTCTGTCATCGATCTCTGGACAGAAGACAACGTTTACGCATCAGCTGGAACGATTGCCGCAACTGCATTCCAGGACAACGGTCAGCCACTTGTTGACGGTGACTGCTACATGCACCGTCAGGCATCGTTCTACTCAGCATTCATCCCAGAGGGCACTGTCTTTGGTGATGGCGAAGGCGAAATCAACGTCTTCTACTTCCCAGACATCAATGGCGATGCGCCAGTCCTCGGTGCCGGCACGCTTGCTGCTGCATTCAACGACAGCCCCAAGGTCATGGAACTCATGGCGTACCTCGGTTCAGCTGATTACGCAGAATCACGCCAGACCATCCAGGCTGAGCTCAAGGGTGGAAACGGAGCACTCTCCGGCTTCCTCTCAGCAGCACAGGGTCAGGACCCATCGGTCTACACCCCGCTTGAGCAGTCATTCCTCAGCGTTTTGGAATCAGCTCAGATCGTCCGCTTCGACGCATCTGACCTCATGCCAGCTGACGTTGGTGCAGGTACCTTCTGGACAGAGGGCACCTCACTCGTCAACGGTGACATTGATGTTGCCACCGCTGGTGCAAACATTGACGCTTCTTGGCCAGAGATGTAATCACTCTGGTGAACGAACAGCGTTCGTGAACTAGTTTCGGGGT
>JALRDI010000278.1 GCA_023257035.1 Ilumatobacteraceae bacterium
CAAGTTGGCTTGCAGGAAAAATGTTCGAGGTATTGCACCAACAAGGAAGAGCAGAAGCTGTTGTCAAGGACAGCGTTACCGATGTCGCCGAATCTGTATCAACGACTCTTCTCGAACAGCTCGACGAACTCCTCGCCACCGACCCAGATGAACAGAGAGCGAATCCACTCGCGGTGGTGAGGGCTGCACTCCGTGTCCCGACTGAATTTCTTCTTCAGGCAGGTGCGACACCTGTCGTCCGCGATGAATTCGCACAGGCAGCAAACCCAGACGACCTCTTCGGGATTGCCCCTGCGACGTGGAGCGATATTGACCCCCGACTTCACGAACCAGGTCTCGAATGGGGCGCGTGGAAAGCAGCAACGATTCTGATGCGACGCCGAGAAGAAGGACTTCGTTGACGGCGACGGTCGGTTGTAATTGCATCTACCCTGTCGCATATGTCAAGGCGCATTTCTCCCACCGCTCGAAATCGCCTGATCTCTTCGTCATCGTTGACGGGTGGGGAGTTTTGCTCGGCGCTGTCGGATGCGACCGACCGATGGCTCATCAAGCTGTATGAACATGCTCAAGAGCAGCACCCAAAATCTCCAAAAATTGCTCTACTTGCGGTTGGGGGTTACGGGCGTGGAGAGCTTGCTCCGTTCAGTGACCTTGATGTGCTCGTTATTCATCGGAGCAAATCTGAGCGTGTCGAATCGCTTGCGTCGGCGATGTGGTACCCGATCTGGGATGCCGGTATCGCGTTAGGGCACGCCGTTCGACGAGTTGACGAGCAAGAGGCGCTAGCAAAATCCGACATCGATACAGCGTCAAGCCTGGTGACCGGACGTTTCCTTGCTGGCGACGAGCGCATGGCTCACGAGGTGTTAGAGCAAGCGCAAGTCGCCTGGCGTCGACGCAAAAAGAAATGGCTGGCTGAAATCCGTAAGGCATCTGAGAAACGACAGGTGTCAGCCGGAGAAGTGGCCTACACCCTCGAACCAGACATCAAGAGCGGTCACGGCGGGCTCCGGGATGTGCAGTCGCTGTGGTGGGCTCGTGCCGCAGGACTTGCGATTCCTGATGAAGACCTTTTGGTGCTTGACGAGTGTTATGAAACCCTTCTCCGCGCCCGCGTTGGCCTTCATCGATCGACGGGCCGTCGAGGTGAAGTTCTACGACTTGAGGACCAAGATGCCACCGCGGTCGCTGCCGGGTTTAGTGACGCAGACGAGATGATGTCAGAAATATCAGCTGCGGCGCGGACGATTGCGTGGGTGTCAGACGAAACCTGGTCGCGACATGGTCGGGTCGGTGATGGGCGACCAGTGCGGCTTGCTCCAGGTATCAACATCGTTGAAGGTGACGTCGAGATTGATGATGATGTCGATCTTGCAAGTGACCCAACGCTGATCCTGAGAGTCGCCCAAGCATCAGCGCGATCGGGACATCGCATTGGCCGGAAGAGTCTTCAGCGGTTTGCACACGAGATGCCTGACTGGCCCTCCCGCTGGCCTGCTGGCGCCGTTGACGAGCTGGTTGCGGTGCTGCTCGAGGGGCATCGAGCGATACCAGTCCTAGAGAGCCTCGATCAGCACTCGCTCATCGAACGTATCTTCCCCGAATGGGCTCCGGTTCGGGCAAAGCCCCAACGAAACGCATACCACCGATTTACCGTTGATCGTCACCTGTGGGAAGCAGCAGCGAATGCAGCTGAACTTGCTGATCGAGTTCAACGTCCCGACCTGTTAGTGCTTGGCGCGCTGTTGCATGACATCGGGAAAGGATTACCGGGCGAACACACCGAGGTCGGAATGGATCTGGTGTCGACTTCCATCGGGCCGCGTTTTGGGTTGTCAGAGGCTGACACCGAGGTCATTGTCGCCATGGTCGAACATCATCTTTTACTGCCCGATGTTGCGATGCGACGAGACCTCAGTGATCCCGCCACGATCGCGGCGGTAGCTGGCCAGGTTGGAGACGCTCAGCGGCTCGAGTTGTTGCACGCCTTGACAGAAAGCGATTCGAAAGCCACCGGCCCGTCTGCATGGGGTTCATGGAAAGAGGGTCTCGTCAACGACCTCGTGAGCAGAGTCGGACACGTTCTTGGAGGCGGAGACGTATCTGAAGCAACCTGGCAACTCTTCCCTGACGCCGCCACGCTCGAACGAATGGCAACTGGCGAAACATCGATTTTGCTGAGCGAAGAGCAGGGACATGATCGCCTGACCGTTGTCACCCCTGATGTTCCTGGAGCATTCAGCAAAGTTGCCGGAGTCCTTTCACTGCATGGTCTTGATGTGGCGGGAGCACGAGCACACTCTGACGAGCCCCAGCCTGGAGTTGATGCAATGGCCGCGTCCCAGGTGCTCGTCATTCGGCCAAAGGTCGGAGTCGACTGGAATCCGGTGATTGTCGACTTAGAGCGCGCCCTACGAGGTGAGTTAGCGATTGAAGCTCGGCTCGCCGAGCGTGTGAAGAATCAGCGTCGTCGCCGTGCAACACAGGCCAAAGTGTTGAGCACGCCAACCGTTGTCTTTGATGATGAGGCGTCATCGAATGCAACGGTGATTGAGGTGCATTGTGAATCCTCTCTTGGTGTTCTTCACCGCATCACAAAAGCGTTGGCTGAACTTGATCTCGACATTCGACACGCCACCGTTCAAACGATTGGTATGGAAGTAGTCGACACCTTCTACGTGCGAACTCGTCGAGGAACACCGCTGTTGGACGAGTTTCATCGCAACGAAGTTCGGCGAGCGGTTCTTCACGTCGTGAGTTGACGACTAGGTTGTCGATGAATGACGGCACCGGTTCCTGACCCCCGAGACCTCGTTCGATGGAGCGACTCCTTGGCGGCAATTGCCCGCACCGGCATGGGCTTCACGGCGAGCCTGTATGAACGTGAGCGCTATGAAGAGGTGTTACACGTCGCTGCTGACATCAAGGCTGCAGCGCAGTCGCTTTCGGAAGGAATCGAGACTCAGCGAGAGACAGACCACTTTGTTCAGGAGTGGCTTGCAAATGTTGGCGAGGGAGTGCCCGGGTATGTGACTCCGAAAATTGCGATTGGTGCCGTCGTTGGAAACGACGATGGCGAGATCCTCCTTGTGCAGCGACGTGAATCTGGAGTGTGGCTCTACCCAACGGGATGGGCCGATGTTGGCTACTCGCCCTCAGAGGTTGCTGTGAAAGAGGTTGAGGAAGAAACGGGAATCATCTGCGAGCCGGTGAGTTTGTTGTCGGTGATCGACGGTCAACGGATGGGATTCTCCCGATTCGGGATGTACATGTTGTTGTTCCACTGTCGAGCAACAGGCGGGGAACTCCAGGGCCACCCACTCGAGACGAGTGATGTGGGTTGGTTTGCAGAAGATTCTCTCCCAGAGGTGACCGCTGGTGCGCAATGGTGGGGTTCGATGGCGTTTGCTGCAATTCGAGGTGAAGCGATCGAAACTGGCTTTGATGCCCCGCGTTCGCCGGTGTGGCGAACTGACACGTAACTAGTTCTCGTTGTCGCGTTCGCGAAGAAACTGCTCGACCTCGTTGAGAAGGTCATCAGATTCTGAGAGATCGATTGGTCCACTTGAATCTTGATCGTCATCCATGTCGTCAACGATTGATTCGAGTTGCTCAATGTGGATGACGAGATCGTCGTCATCAGAAATGAGGGCCTCGACCCGTGCGTCGTAGTCTTCAATTTCTGACGAAAGCCCGCCCGTGGGAGCAGGAGTTCCCATCATGCCGCTGGCGCGCTCGATAAGAGCCACGGCAGCTTTTGGTGATGCAACCTGAGAGGCGTAGCCAGGTACTGCGGCCCAAAGGGACGCACCTGAGAAACCGGCACTAGTCAGGGCGTGCTGAACGACGCCGACAATTCCGGTAGGTCCCTCGTAGCGAGAGCGCTCGAGATCAAATCGTGTGATGAGTTCATCATCTGCAGCACTCCCGAAAACGTGGACGGGTCGGGTGTGAGGTACATCTGCGAGCAGAGCTCCGAGACTGATCACGAGTGGGCTTGAGTACTTCTCAGCAATACCGACGATCTGCGCGGCAAAGGTTTTCCAGCGCAATGCAGGTTCAGGGCCAAGGACGAAAATGACATCGGAACCCGGTAGCGAAGCTGACCATACGCCGACAGTTGGCCAGACAATATTCCGACGCTGTTCTTCATCGAGCCTGACATGGGGTCGAACCGTTGCGAAGTCGGTGAAGGCCTCGGGGTCAATGTCAGCGAGCGCCTCTGCTCCGCTTGCCTCGATGAGAGTGCGAACGGCGGTTGATGCCGCATCACCAGCATCGTTCCAGCCGGTGAATGCGACGACCATTACCGGGTTGGTGAGTTCTGGTTCGGCGTGCCAGCGAATATGTCTGGTATCGGAATCCATGACACCTCAGAGGCTACCGCTGGCATGAGATGTCAGATACCGTTAGCGCCGTGACAATTTCTGTTCGAGCGGCAACTGAGGTCAGTGAGGGCCTTGTTGAGTCGTTTGCTCGTCTCATCCCACAACTCTCGTCTTCATCACCTCCGCCAACTGCATCTGAACTGCTATCGATTATCGATAACCCCAATTCGGTGCTGTTCATCGCAGAAGTTGAGCGCGATGGAGTTCTCTCTGTCGTTGGAAGTTTGACGCTCGCGTTTTACCGAATCCCAACAGGACTCAAAGCGTGGATCGAAGACGTTGTGGTCGACGAATCTGCTCGTGGGCTTGGAGTTGGCGAGGCGTTGAACCTGGCTGCGATTGATGAATCTCGTCAGCGGGGTGCAAAGAACGTGAGCCTTACGAGTCGTTCATCTCGTGAGGCTGCCAATCGTTTGTATCAACGGCTGGGGTTCACGCCGTATGAAACAAATCTCTATCGCTTCGGTTTGTAGGAGCGCGCCATGATCGGCCTTGGGACGATGATCAACATCGTTGCAGTAGTCGTTGGTGCAACAACAGGTCTGCTTATTGGAAACCGGTTCTCTGCAACGACTCGAGAAACGGTGACAAATGGCCTAGGTCTGATCACGCTCGTCGTCGGGGCATTGAATGTGGCTGCGATCGGCGATGACTCATTCGCAGATGCGGTTGGTGCTGAATGGACGCTGATTGTCGTACTTGGAGCAGTCGTTCTGGGTGGCATCTTGGGATCAGCACTCGGTATCGAGAATCGTCTTAATGGTGTTGGAAGCCGTCTGCAGAAGCGATTCGGTGGCGGTGACGCAGGTGACGAAGATCGCGCCCGATTCATTGAGGGCTACGTCAGCGCGTCGCTGTTGTTCTGTGTCGGCCCTCTCACAATTCTTGGCTCCCTCAGTGATGGCCTCGGTGCTGGGATTGATCAACTTGTCCTGAAGTCATCGCTTGATCTCTTCGCCGCGATGGCGTTTGCAGCTTCTCTTGGAATCGGCGTCATGTTTTCAGCGGTGACCGTTGCAGTTGCTCAAGGTGCGCTCACTTTTCTTGGAGTGGCGTTTGGGAGTTTTATGCCCGACTCTTTGATTTCAGCGATGACAGCGGCGGGCGGGGTTCTCCTCCTAGGGATTGGAATTCGACTTCTGCAACTGAGAGACATCCGTGTGGCAGACATGTTGCCTGCTCTTGTGATTGCCCCTGTGATGACGCTCGTCATCGACATTCTTCGATAACGACGTATGAGAACGACCTGATACGTTCGCGGTTCATCAATTCACGAGGGGGTGTGTGATGGCGGACATCAAGGGAGTATGCGATCCGAGGTTTGAGCAGATGCGGGAGATTCTCGCCGCGAATCTCGATTCTGGTGCCGACACTGGCGCAAGCGTGGCAGTCATGCTCGGTGGCGAACTTGTGGTCGACATGTGGGGAGGTGCAGTCGCAGCGAACGATCCGACTCCGTGGGAACGCGACACGATCGTGAATGTGTGGTCGACCACCAAAACGATGATGGCGCTAAGTGCTCTGTTACTTGTCGATCGAGGGCTTCTTGATGTCGATGCTCCGGTGTCGACGTATTGGCCTGAGTTTGCGCAAAATGGCAAGGAGAACATCCGTGTGCGACATTTCCTTGGCCACACATCCGGAGTTTCTGGTTGGGAGAAGCCCGTCACCGTCGACGACGTGTTCGACTGGGAGGCGAGTACCGAAAAACTTGCGAGCCAAGCGCCCTGGTGGGAGCCAGGTAGCCAATCCGGCTACCACGCCATGAATCAGGGGCATCTCGTTGGAGAAGTGGTGCGCCGCATCACAGGAATGAAACTGGGTGAGTTCTTCCGGTCAGAGATCGGTGAACCGTTTGATATCGACTTTCATATTGGGCTTGCAGAGAAAGAGTTTGGTCGGGTCGCAACCTTGACACCGCCTCCGCCGCCAACGAATGACCTCCGTGCACTTGGGCGGGACCATCCTGCGATCAAGACGTTTACTGGGCCACTTGTGATAGCAGAGTACGCCAGCTCGCCCGAGTGGCGTCAGGCGGATATTCCGGCTGCGAATGGTCATGGAAATGCGCGAAGTGTCGCTCAGGCACAGAGTTTGATTTCGACGATGGGAAAACTCGGTGGTACTCGGGTGATGTCGTCGGACGCTATTGAAGAAATCTTCCGAGTGCAGGCCGACGGATTCGATTTGGTCCTACAGATTCCAGTGAAATTTGGTCTTGGATACGGACTTCCAAACGAGACGGCGTCGTATCTTCCCGATCGCCGCATCTGTTTTTGGTGTGGGTATGGCGGATCAATGGTCGTGAATGACCTCGATAACGAAATGACCGTTGCCTACGTGATGAACCGGATGGATGAGGGATTACTTGCTGACGAGCGAGGCCACTCGCTCGTATCTGCTGCTCTCGCAGTCGTCGCCTAGCGACCCGGTGTCTTGCGTGGTGCTCGCGTAACGAGGGCAACGCCGATAATCGCAACAACGAACCCGGCGATAGCCGTTGCGTTGAGTTGCTCATCAAAGAGGATTGCTGCCTCGATCGCCGATAGTGCGGGTACGAGGAAGAACAAGCTCGACACGCTGGCCGCTGCTCGATGCTGAAGTAACCACAGCATCGTGAGCACTGCGGTGATCGACAGTACGCCGATCGACCACACGAGTGACCACACGGTGTTTGCAGTAAACGTCAATGTCGTCTGACCCGATATTGAGGCAGCTACTGCCAGTCCGATCGCAGACCCTGAGTATTGAATCGTCGAACCCCAGAGAAGGGGGGTTGCGGCGCAGCGCTGGCGTTGAATGAGAGTTCCCACCGACATGCCGAGTGTTGCCACCGAGACTGCGATTACCGCCCGAATTGGAAGATTGAGTGAGTTGTCGGTGAGTCGTTCGATCACGACGAGAACAACACCACTAAAGCCAAGTACGACACCGAACCATTGACGCGAACTCAACTTTTCGCCAAGCAACGCCCCACCGGCGACTGCTGTAATGACCGGATGCAGGCCGCCGACAAGCGCCCCGACCCCAGATGGAAGACCGAGATCAATCGCAACGAAGACACCGCCGAGATATGTCGCATGAATTCCAAAACCGACAATGATTGACCATTTCGATTCACTCAACGAAGGTCGTGGTGCGCCTGACGCTACTGCGATTGCTCCGAGCAACAGCGCGGCAATGAAGAGACGTGCAGCGAGAAACGACAACGGGTCTGCATCGTTAGTTGCGTACCGGGCAACGATGAAACCGGTGCTCCACAGAAATACAAAGAGTGAGGGAGCGACCGAGGCAAATGTCTGGCGGGCTCCGAGCCGATCCTTCGTCACAGAGAGTGTCTACTCGGTTGGTGCTGGTGATCCCATCACCCAACGGATCGGATTGATTTCGATGAAGAGCAACTCACCAACATCGGGATCTGGTTCTGGCCCCGGGTGCCACTGATATTTCGAAACAAACAGGTTCAGGACATCACGAGGTGCTTGGTCGTGCAGTTTGGCAGCACCGATTACAACCGCATCGCCATCTGCGTCGCCATCGGCAGGAAAGCCAATAGAGACTTCGCTGTTGCGCTTGATGTTTGTGACCTTGGCGCTGTGTCGTCCGGTGGCAATCCACACTGAATCGGCCTTCGGCGCAACGAACCAGATCGGCACCAGATGTGGTGACCCATCGAGGTTCTGTGTCGCAAACCACGCATCCCGGGCGGCGAGATTTGCCATCTCAGAAGGTGATGACGCAACGGCCTCTTGTGCCACCTGCCTCGAGAACCCGATGCGCCTCAGCAGCGTTGTCGGCAGGGAAGGTTGCCGCAACTCGAAGGGTGACCTTCCCGCTTTCAGTGAGCGCCCGCAATTCATCGAGCTTCTCTAGTTCTGTTGCGTACTCGCGCACCCAGACCTGGTGCAGCGTGATGCCGCGTTCAGATGGCCCCTGAAACCCTCGAACTGTCGCGAAACCACCGTTGTCTCGAACAGCTGGCAATACCAGTTCATTCTGAATTGAGCCATCAGCGAGTCCGTCGACACCGTCTGGAACCAGAGCCCTAATTCGTTCCGCGACATCATCCCCACGTCGAACGATGTCATGCGCGCCAAGCGACCGGACGAGCGCTTCGTCGGCCTCAGAAGAGTCAGCGATGACATGTAGGCCTCGGTGAACACCGAGTTGCACCATGTACCCACCGAACGCGCCAGCTGCTCCAGTTACAGCGAGTGTTGCACCCTTCGGCAGGTCGAGAAGGTCGAGCGCATATTGGGCGGTGAGGCCGTTCATCGGAAGCGTGCTCGCCTCTGCGGCTGTTGCGCCTTTTGGTGCCAGAGAAACTGACCGTGCTGGTAAGACAATCGACGCGGAGTAGCCACCGTGTGATGCAGTTGGTGCGACGATGCCCATCACAGAGTCACCGACGGCAACGTGATCAACGCCCTCACCAATTTCACTTATGACACCGGCGACGTCCATCCCTGGCACATACGGCGGAGGGTCCTTCTGTAGGAGTTCGGCTCGTCCGCCCGAGCGGTGGATGGTGTCGGTTGGGCTCACCGCAGCAGCGCTGACATCAACGCGGACCTCTCCTGCACTGACTGGTCGCGCCGGAATGTCGAATGCCTTCAGCATCTCTGGGCCGCCAAATTCGTCGACGCCAATCACCTTGACCATGGGAACTCCTCACCTATTTTGCGGAGAACGGTCTCTCCGCATCTGATCAGTGTTGCCGATTAGCCCATTTCTCCATGCGTCCGAGCGCCATGTTGAACAGCCCTGCGCTCACAGTTCCGGTAATTGAGCTGAGGAATCTTGGCAAACCACGAACGGTGACATTTTCGTGCCAATGAATTGTCGACGTGCCTGCGATAGGCCCTGGCGACACAGTGAGTTGGGCAACCCCTAGGAGAGTCGGGCCCAGTTTGTGGACGACGCAGTGTCCGAAATCACCTTCGAATTCAACGGTGATTGCCTGCATTCGGTCTTCGAGAGATAACCGTCGTCCCCATCCAGAGGCGCCAGGCCCTGACCATGCCGTGAACAGGTTTTCGTCTGCCGGGTCGACGTCAACGTGAGTCAGTGGAACCCAGTCTCCATGACCCTCCCAATCAATGAGTGCTTCCCAAGCCTTCTCGGGCTCGAGGGCAATATCGCGATGGACATCAAAGACAACGCGAGCACCCTTGCCCGACGGCGGGGTGATGCGTTCAGATTCGGAGGTTGTCACATCTCTTACAACCCACAACACCAAGCCTTCATTCCTCACCACTTTGTTTTTTCGTATTGGCGATTACGGTGAGAAACCAGCGCATAGAAAGAGGAGTCAACTATGGACGATCGTTTTGATCTCAGCGGGCGGGTCGCACTCGTCACTGGTGGTAGCCGGGGGCTTGGACGTGAGATGGTGCTTGCGTTTGCAGAGCACGGTGCCGATGTCGTGATCGCGAGCCGCAAGATCGATGCCTGCGAAGAGCTTGCATCAGAGGTAACTGAACGAACTGGGCGTCGCGCAGTGGCTGCAGCCTTTCACGCTGGTCGTTGGGAGCAGGCCGACGAACTTGCCGATCTGGTGTACTCAGAATTTGGTCGCTGCGATGTGTTGGTGAATAACGCCGGAATGTCGCCGTTGTATCCGTCGCTTCCCGAAGTCACCGAGGATCTCTTCGACAAAGTGGTTGGCGTCAACTTCAAAGGCCCGTTCCGACTTGCGTCACTCATCGGTACGCGTATGGCAGAAGGCGACGGTGGATCGATCATCAATGTCTCGTCGATTGCGGCGGTGGCTCCGACCCCGCACGAGTTGGTGTACGCCGGTGCCAAAGCTGCCCTTGACGCCATGACGTCAGGAATGGCGCGGGCATTCGCTCCGAAGGTGCGTTGCAATGTCATCATGCCTGGGCCATTTCTCACCGACATCTCAAAAGCATGGGACTTAGACGCATTCAATGCTCGTGCAAAGACCGAGATTCCATTGCAGCGCGGTGGAGAAGCTCACGAAATCGTTGGTGCTGCCTTGTATCTCGCGAGTGATGCTTCGAGTTATACCAGTGGTGCCACGATTCGTATCGATGGCGCAATGGCGTATTCGGCTGGCTGAGCAACTGGGGTAATAGTGATCTGACCCAATGATCACCGTCGTGGCAATGGCTGTGCTCGTCGTGTGTTCGCTCTAATCTGCTCCCATGAGTTGGGTAAGTGATCCGTCAGCATGGAGCGCGCTACTTGCGTTGCTCGTTCTTGAAATTGTCCTCGGTGTCGACAATGTCATCTTCATTTCGATTCTTGCGGCGAAGCTCCCAGAAGGGCAGCAGGATCGAGCTCGTCGTGTCGGACTGCTGGCTGCGGGAGGCATCCGAGTGCTTCTCCTGCTCAGCATTGGGTGGATTATCTCGCTGAAAGACGAACTGCTGGGCTTCTCATTTCTTGGGCGAGAGTTCAGTTTCTCGGGCAAAGAACTCATCCTTCTCGCTGGCGGTGTCTTTTTGATCTACAAAGCGACGAAAGAAATCCATCACAAACTTGAGGGTGAGAGTGAGGCGCATGGTTCGAAAGCCGTACTTACCTTTGGAGCCGTCATCGCCCAGGTGATG
>JALRDI010000295.1 GCA_023257035.1 Ilumatobacteraceae bacterium
GACCTCCTCGCCTCGGGTGTACACCGGATGCCCACCAAGTTGAACCACGGCCATTTCCATTGACTGGCGAGTCCGATTCGACGGCTTCTCGAAAATGAGGGCGACACCACCACCAGCAATTGGCTGTCCAAGATCGGCAATCGGGCGATCCGAAAGCTCTCCGACGAGAGCAAGCTCATCGACAGAAAGATCGACGACATTGAGGAGATGGCGCACCGTCATGGCTTGCTCCTCACGGTCGCAATCGCGGCTGCGAGAATGCTCATTGCTTCCTCGATCTCCTCGTCAGAGGCGGTAAGAGGTGGTGCAAGACGAATCGTTGCTGAGTTCACTGCATTGACGATCAGGCCATTCGCGAGTGCTTCGGCGGCAACATCTCCTGCGACGATGCCATCTTCAAGCGCAACGCCGAGCAACAGCCCACTGCCACGAACACTGACGATGCCATCAGCGCCATTGAGCAACGCTCTGATTTTCGCTTCGCCTGCGAGAGCGAGACCCGGCGCATCAAGACGCTTCATCTCAGAAATCACCGTCTCAACTGCTGCAGTGGCGAGTGCTGTTCCGCTGTAGGTGCTTCCGTGATCACCTGGCACAAATGCTGCTGCAATCTCCACCGGCGCCCAGCACGCCCCGATTGGCATACCGTTCCCCATCGCTTTTGCAAGGGTCACCACATCTGGAGACACTCCAGAGTGCTCGAATCCAAACCACTTGCCAGTTCGCGCAAAACCGGTCTGCACTTCATCAATCATCATGAGTGCACCTTTGCGAGTACAAATTTCTCTCACTCCTTCGAGGTAACCATCAGGGGCAGGGTTCACTCCTCCTTCACCCTGCACCGATTCGAGGAATACCGCCCCCACAGTCTCGTCAACTGCGGCTTCGATCGCGGCCAAATCACCCCACGGAACATGAATAAAACCATCTGGCATTGGCGCGAACGGTTCATGTTTCGCGGGTTGACCAGTGGCCGCCAACGTTGCGAGAGTGCGACCGTGGAACGAACCCAAGGCGGTCACCACTTTGTGACGGCCGGGGCCAGCATGTTTGCGAGCAAGCTTCAACGCGCACTCATTTGCCTCGGCACCAGAGTTCGTGAGGAACACTTGCCCGGGTCGTCCCGTTGCTTCAGTGAGAAGGCTGTCAACCGACATCGCAGCTGCAGTAGCAACCGGATTCGCGAAGAAGTTACTCACATGGACCAACTTGCGTGCCTGCTCGGCAATCGCATCCGCTATCACAGGGTTGGAGTGTCCAAGTGACACAACCGCAATGCCGGCCAGGAAGTCGAGATAACGGGTGCCATCGATTGCGAACACCTCGGTTCCTGCACCACGCTCGAGCATGAGCGCAGGCGGTCCGAACACCGGCATGAATGGGCAATGCCCAACAGCTGTTGACGTATCGAATGTGTGTCCCATTTCAGTCTCCGTTCTGGTCTGCCGAGTTGTACACCATCGTTCCAACACCAGCATCGGTAAAGAGTTCAAGCAACAGCGCATGCGGTGTGCGCCCGTCAAGAATGTGAGCCCTACCAACACCATTGCGAACAGCGGATATGCAGCTCGAAACTTTTGGAATCATCCCGCCTTCGATAATCCCTTCGTTGATGAGCTGGTCTAATTCATCGGGCGTGGTCTGCCGAATGAGCGAGGCAGCATCAGCGATGTCACGCCGAAGGCCGTCAATGTCGGTGAGATACACAAGCTTTTCTGCCCCAAGCGCAGCCGCGATCTCTCCGGCCACCGTGTCTGCGTTGATGTTAAAGGCCTGGCCTTCAGTATCAGCTCCGACGGTTGCGACCACTGGGATGAACTCGTCGTCGAGTAACCGCTGCAACACCCCAGGATTAATTGATGCAACGTCACCAACGAATCCCAGTTCTGGGTTTCGCGCCACCGCCCTGATCAGCCCGCCATCTTCCCCGCTCACGCCGACTGCATAGTCACCATGGACATTGATTGCGGAAACGATTTGCGGATTCACTTGGCCGATCAGCACCATGCGCGCAATGTCAACCGTTTCTGCATCTGTGACC
>JALRDI010000303.1 GCA_023257035.1 Ilumatobacteraceae bacterium
CGAACTTGCCGGCCTCGTCGTTGAGCGCATCACCCCACTCGGCACCGGCGTGCGAGACGTCACCGGACTCGGATATGCGCTCGCTGAACTGCACTCTGCCGGCGAACTCTACGTGTTGCGAGCGGTGATCGATTCGGCCTACATCACTGTCCGCGCCGACATCCCGCGACGCTTCGAACGACAACGCCGCTGACCCGAAGGCCAGCGGCGAAGCGTCAGAAGGTTGAAGACGTGTGAGCGTTCAGGAAAGACGCTCGACGATCATGGCCAGGCCCTGACCGCCACCAACACACATTGTCTCGAGACCGTACTGCTTGTCAGTGGCCTGCAGACCGTGAATGAGAGTGGTCATGATGCGAGCACCAGTCATACCGAATGGGTGCCCGACGGCAATTGCACCACCGTGAACATTCAACTTCTCGTACGGAATACCAAGGTGCTTCGCTGAAGGAACCACCTGAGCGGCGAATGCCTCGTTGATCTCGACGAGATCAACGTCGTCCATCGTCATTCCCGCACGACCGAGCGCTTGACGGCTTGCTTCGATCGGACCGAGACCCATGATCTCTGGGTTCAGCCCAGAAACGCCAGACGAGACGATGCGAGCAAGAGGCGTAAGCCCCAACTCGGCTGCCTTGCGATCGCTCATCACCATGACTGCTGCTGCGCCGTCGTTCAACGGGCAGGAGTTTCCAGCGGTGATCTCGCCGTCAGGGCGGAACACTGGCTTCAGACCAGCAAGGCCTTCAGCGGTGGTTCCCGCACGAGGACCATCATCAGCAGAAACAACAGTGCCATCAGGAAGGGTCACAGGAATGATCTCATCTGCCCAGAATCCGTTTTCGACGTTTGCTACTGCACGCTGCTGAGACAGCGCTGCGAACTCATCCATTTCTTGACGGCTGACGTTCTCAACTTCGCGGACGTTCTCTGCGGTCTGACCCATCGCGATGTACATGTCAGGAAGGCCTGATGGTGCGGTCCAGGTTCCCTGCCCGCCACCTGCACGAGCAGCGGTGCGCTCCCCTGCTGATGAGAAGATGCCGTTCGGAGCGGTGTCGCTTGCACCTGATGCATAGCGGCTCACTGTTTCAACACCTGCAGCGATGAAGCAATCGCCTTCGCCAGCTTTGATGGCGTGTGCAGCCATACGAATCGTCTGCAACGACGATGAGCAATAACGGTTGACGGTCACACCAGGAACATCGTCGAGACCGGCGAGAACAGCTGTGATTCGAGCGATGTTGAACCCTGCTTCGCCCGCTGGCTGACCACAGCCCATGATGAGATCTTCGACGTCAGATGCCGAGACACTCGGCACTTTTGCCATCAACGCCTTCACGATCTGTGCTGACAGATCATCGGGACGAATCGATACGAGCGAGCCCTTGGCGGCACGACCGATCGGGCTACGGGCGGTTGCAACAATCACTGCTTCAGTCATGTTGCCACCTTAGTGATCAAGCGGCCTCAGAACCACACCCGCAGGCCAGGGATTCAACGCGAATATTGGGTGTCGGTCAGCGGGTGTCGACCACAGTGAAGGCCTCTGCGAATGAGCCCTCTCCGAAACCTGCCATTCGTGCAGTCTCAGCATTCCACTCGCGGACCCGCTCGACCATTCCCGACGGATCCCGATGCTGGCTTTCATGGCAGAGGAGTGCCGAGATTTTCCGATCGACCTGCGAGGTGATGTCAACAAAATCATCAGGTTCAGGGTGGCCCATAACCCAAATCTCATCGACCGACCACGGCTCAAGGCCGTCGGTCAGCAGGTCGGTGAATGCGTAAGGGTTTCGGGCATCTGGGTACACCGCAGCAATTGCTGACTGCGCGACCGCCAGATGATCGGGGTGACTTGCATAAATTCGCCGGAGGTTCAGCGCTGGTGATTGGGTCAGTACGACCTGGGGACGGTGTTCACGAATCACTCTTGAGAGGTCGTGTCGAAGTTCAAGTCCTGATTCGACAGCACCATCCATCCATCCGAGAAATACGAGATCGCTCACACCAACTATCCGTGCGGCATTCGTTTGTTCTTCACGACGGATCGTCGCCATCTTCGGGCGAGGAATCGAGTCATCAAAACCGCCCGCCTGACCATCGGTCACAATGCAGTACGTCACCGAGGCGCCACGGTCGGTGAGATTGGCAACTGTTCCCGCAGCACCAAAATCAACATCATCAGGATGGGCAGTAATCACCAATGCGCGGTCAATCTCATCAAGGCTCAGCACGACCCACACCCTAGAACCGATCTACGCTCCCGCCATGGACGAGGTGACCTTTCAACCACCGGCCGGGCTTCCGGATATCTCCGTCATGGAATTCTGGACAGCCCCGCGCCAAGAGCGCTACGAGGCATTCCGAGCGTTACGAAATACACCGGGCCTTCCGAAATACCCCGAGCGGTTTCTTGAGGGATCGCCGTTTCCGCCGGGGCCGGGCTACCACGCCGTGACCCGTCATGAAGATGTGTGGGCTGCGAGTAGGAACCCAGAGCTGTTTTGTTCGGGGCTAGGTTCGAATATCACCGACCTCCCACAAGAACTCAATGAGTTCTACGGGTCGATGATCAACATGGACGACCCGAAGCACTTTCGGCTTCGTTCGATTGTCTCCAAGGGGTTCACACCAAAACACGTGACCGACCTCGAAGACATCATTCGGTCAAAAGCAAAAGAGATCATCGCTCGGATGGTCGCCAATAACCCCGATGGCACTGCTGACTTCGTTGAACAATTTGCTGGTCCACTTCCCCTCGAAATCATCTGCTCAATGATGGGCATTCCTGAATCTGACTACGCCTCAATCTTTGAGTGGACCAATACCATCCTTGGCGCAAGTGACCCTGAATTCGGTGGCACCTATGAACGGCTCATGGAAGTGTCCCTCGAAATTTTTGCCTACGCCCAAGAACTTGGTGAACGCAGCCGTGCAAACCCGGGCGACGACATCACTTCAGCATTGATGGCCGCCGAGGTCGACGGTGACCGCCTCTCTCCGCAAGAGTTCGGCTCGTTCTTTATTCTTCTCGTTGTCGCCGGTAACGAAACGACGCGAAATGCTCTCACCCACGGCCTACACGCTCTCACCCACAACCCCGATCAGCGAGAGCTCTGGTTCAACGACTTCGATGCTCACGCCAAGACTGCTGTTGAAGAAATTGTTCGATATGCGACACCTGTGATTCACTTCCGTCGGACAGTGACCGCCGACACCGAACTAGGTGGACAGCAACTTTCAGCCGGCGACAAAGTCGTGTTGTTCTATTCGAGCGCAAACCGAGATGAGCGAGTGTTCGAAGATGCAGACAAGTTTGTGATTACCCGACCCACCCAACCGACTCAAGTTGGCTTCGGTGCAGGTGGCCCCCACTTCTGTCTCGGGGCGAACCTGGCGCGGCGCGAACTCATCATCGCATTCGAAGAATTGCACCAAGCTCTCCCCAACCTTCGCAGCACAGGAGAACCTGACTACCTTCAAAGCAACTTCATTAACGGCATTAAACGGCTTCCCTGCGCATGGAATTAGACGACACCACCACACAGAATCTCTCGAACCCGACACGTGTTCGCTGGGTTGATGCGCTCACGACCGCCGGTTGGTGCATGTGGCTTGCATATCTCGGCATCATCGCCATCGAATTACGTCGAGCATTCGCAATCACTACCTCAAGTTTCGAAGATGGTGTGTGGGGCCAACGGGTGGAGACAGTCTCATTCGTGGCAATTCCACAGAACAGCATCGTGCTCGTCGCAGCCGCACTGTGTGTTGCGATCGCGGGCATCGTGTGGTCTGGGATTCACCCAGATGACAAACCTCCACGCCAATCTCTTCAGCGCCTCGCCACCATGGTCGGTGGTGTGGCAATCGTGGTCATCGGCGTCGCTCTTCTTGGCATCGGCGGTATCCCATTTCGTTATGCAGATCCCCTTGCCGACTTCGGCGCTCTTGTCGGCCGAATTGCGGGAATTGCAGTCGCAGCAGCATGTCTGCGGCTTTCGCGACTCGCTGCTGACGCCTAGAGATCTGTTAGGTGCCGAGATCGCCTGTGATGAAGTGCCGACGGCACAGGAGTTCGTAACGAACCACGTCGCCGAACATTTTCTGGGCACCAGGGGCGACAGTGTCACCGACAACCACGGTCTCGCCTTCATAGACGATGAAATCGTTCACCACACGAGCATTGTGAGTGGCCCGGCTACCACACCAACACCGGGCCTCAACCTGCAACGGAACCCGCTCGTCAGCAACTTCCAGCATGCGCTTGGTTCCATCGAACAACAAGCCTCGGAAATCAGTGATCAACCCGAATGCATACACGTCGACTTCCATATCATCGACAACTTTTGCGAGTTGGTCGATTTGTTCGACTGTGTAGAACTGGACTTCGTCACACACCATGTAGTGCAGCGGCCACTGCTTCAACGCAAGCTCATAGATGTCGAGTTCGGGCGAGACATGAATAGCCGGCGCCGAAACGCCTAGCCGGCTCGAAACCTGTTGACCTTCGCGGTCAAGACATGTCAGCAACAACCCGTACAACTCTCGAGTTGCGAGATTGTGATGGATCTGCAAGGCCAGGGTGCTCTTCCCTGAACCCATCGTTCCGAAGCTGAAGCGGAGCGTTCCCATCGCTTCGCACACTAGTGGGAAGGTGTCGCATTGCAGTCACGGTGATGGCGACCACATCGCCGTCCCGAGGGGTCACACGCTGTGCAATACTCGAAGTGACATCAGGCGCTGAAGAAAAAATTTGTGTCGAACACGGCCGACACATAACTCGCTGACTAGCGTTTTGTTGAATACAGAACACCACATATAGGTGATTGGGAAAGGGGACCCAAATGACCGACACGATCGACCAAGCTGACACAGCAGAGGTTCTCGACCGACTGGTGATCAGATTCGCTGGCGACTCCGGTGACGGCATGCAGCTCACCGGAGATCGATTTACATCGGTGAGCGCATCGTTTGGTAATGACCTGTCAACGTTCCCAGACTTCCCGGCTGAAATTCGTGCCCCTGCCGGAACAGTGAACGGCGTGTCGAGCTTTCAGGTGCAGATCTCCGATCACGACATCACTACCCCGGGTGACGAACCAAATGTTCTCATTGCGATGAACCCTGCTGCATTGAAAGCAGACCTTCATCGCCTTGAGCATGGCGGAACACTTATCGTCAATACTGATGCGTTCGACGAACGCAATCTTGAAAAAGCCGAATACACATCAAATCCACTTGATGACGACACGGTGACCGGCTATCGAGTTCTCCGCGTACCGATGACATCAATGACGAAAGAGGCATGCGAGCCACACGGCGTGAAACAACGAGATGCCGAGCGATCAAAGAACTTCTTCGCCCTCGGCCTTGTCTCGTTCATGTACTCTCGGCCAACCGAACCGACCCTGGAATGGATTGCCGACAAGTTCGGAAAGAACGAGCAGGTTGCGGCCGCAAACACTGCCGCATTTAAAGCCGGCTTCAACTTTGGCGAAACCACCGAAATGGTGGGCCAACGCTACGAGGTGAAGCCAGCAACCCTTCCAGCGGGTGAATACACCTCGATCACTGGGAATACCGCCCTCGCATGGGGCCTCATCGCTGCAGGGCAACTTGCTGACTTGCCTGTCACACTCGGGTCGTATCCGATCACCCCGGCAAGCGATATTCTGCACGAGCTGTCCAAGCACAAGAACTTTGGAGTGCGCACGGTCCAAGCAGAAGACGAGATCGCGGCCGTTGGTGTTGCACTCGGAGCCTCATTCGCCGGCCACCTTGGAGTGACGACGACCTCGGGCCCCGGTGTAGCGCTCAAAAGCGAAACCATTTCGCTTGCAGTGTCAATCGAATTACCAATGATCATCGTTGACATCCAACGTGGCGGTCCATCGACTGGTCTCCCGACAAAGACCGAGGCCTCCGACCTCAACCTCGCCATTTACGGTCGCCACGGTGAGGCCCCGCTTCCTGTGGTTGCGACGAAGAGCCCAGCTGACTGCTTTGACGCCGCCATCGAAGCAGCACGGATTGCCTTGAAGTACCGCACTCCCGTGATTCTCCTTTCCGACGGATACATCGCGAACGGTTCAGAGCCATGGAAACTTCCCGATATCTCGACGTACGAGAAAATCGCCGTGCCATTCGCAACAGAAACCAACGGCACTGATTCTGAAGGCCGCGATGTATTCCACCCATATCTCCGAGATCCAGAAACACTCGCTCGTCCATGGGCGATTCCTGGAACCCCGGGCTTGATGCACCGAGTCGGTGGCCTCGAAAAGCAAGATGTCACAGGCAACGTCAACTACACCCCTGAAAACCACGCCCGAATGGGCGAATTGCGAGCCAACAAGGTTGACGGAGTCGCTCGAGACTACAGAGCAACCGAGGTCATGGGTGACGAAGATGCCGACGTCTGCATCGTTGGCTGGGGATCGACCTGGGCCGCAATCGACTCGGCCGTGCAGCGCTCTCGGCGCAGCGGAGCCAAAGTCGCATGGGTGCACCTTCGCAACGTGTTCCCACTACCGAGTGATCTCGGGGACATCCTCCGCCGCTACAAGCGAGTGATCGTTCCTGAGCTCAACCGGGGACAGCTCTGCAACATGTTGCGGGCCAACTATCTCGTTGATGCTCAGCCACTGTCAAAGGTGGCGGGTCTTCCATTTTCAGCAAAAGAAATACAACACGCCATCACGGAAGGAGGCCAGTCATGAGCGATACCGCAGTGACCCTCACCACCAAGAAGGACTGGGCAAGTGATCAAGAGGTTCGCTGGTGCCCCGGATGCGGTGACTACGGCATCCTCCAGGCCGTTCAACAGGTCATGCCAGATCTTGGCGTCGCGCCCGAGAACACCGTATTCGTCTCAGGAATCGGTTGCTCGAGCCGCTTCCCGTACTACATGAACACCTACGGCATGCATTCGATTCATGGTCGAGCGCCAGCCATCGCAACCGGTGTTGCTACCGCTCGGCCAGACCTTGACGTATGGGTGATCACCGGCGA
>JALRDI010000322.1 GCA_023257035.1 Ilumatobacteraceae bacterium
GGGGCGAAGGTGTAAAAACCCAACGCGCCTGCCTCACCCAGCGCGATGCCCTTTGGCTTAGGCGCCGCATTCACATTGCTGGCCCAGCCTAGAGTACTCGTCGACTCGATGAATGGGGTCGTGAGTTCTAAGCGATTCGTACCAGGGATACGGATCAGAGCGAAACTCTGGATGAAGCGGATCCCAGATCGGTGCTGGGGTCTCAGCTGTCACTGCTCTCCAGAAATATGGGGTGGAATGAGCGGACGAATCTGATTCCACTCGTACTGTTCATCTTCGTATCCACCCCACACAACCCATTGAGCGCCGTTGTTGCGCAGCTCAATCGCTCGCATCATGGTGTCAGCAACTTGCTCTGCAGTGAGCAATTCAACCCCAAGCGACTTGAGGTTTGTTTTTGATTCATCGGTGAGAATCGCGGTGTCTGCAAATCCGGGACATATTGCACTGATATGGATATCGAGTGGTTCGATGTGTTGGTCCACGGCTGCTGCAAGCGAGCGAACGAATCCAACCACGGCATGCTTGGTAAGTCCGTACACCGGATCGGGAGCGATCGGCACAAGGCCTGCAACCGATGCCGTCACGATGATGTCGCCGAAGCCGGTCGTCGTCATGTGTTCGAGTACCGCCTGGGTGCCGAACACCACGCCGTCAATATTGGCTGAGAGCACGGTCCGGTAACGCTCGGTATCAAGCCCAAGTACCGGAAGAGCGCCTTCTGGACGAATGTGGTGGGTGGCAACCCCGGCATTTAAGAGCGCAAGATCAAACGGTCCCGAATCAGCAATGAGCGCGGCCCATGCTCCTGCATCGCCTACGTCGAGCCGTCTCGTTTCGAGGTGATCTGAGTTGGTTTCAGTGGCGAGTTCAGCAAGGCCATCGTCGTTGACGTCGGTTGCGACAACCGTTGCGCCACTGTTGAGCAACTTCAAGGTAATCGCTCTTCCGAATCCGCTTGCGGCTCCGGTAACAACCGCTCGGCGGCCTCTTACATCAATGCTCATGCGAATCTGTTTTCTCCCAAGTCGGGGCGCTCCAATGCGTGGAACACCTGGGCCATTCTCGCCATAACGCTGCAGTCATGCTGACTTATACCCATTGTTTGCACCTAACAGGGTGTTGCCTTAGTTTGCGCCGAGCGAGGTCAGTACTGATGACATTGCATCGACCACCCGGTCAATCTGATCGTCTGTCGTCACGAGCGGCGGGCAGAAGGTGCACGAGTGGTCTGCGATCGCACGCACGATGACGCCCTCTTTGAGAAGGTTGTCACGAACCTCCATTGCATTGATGTCCGGACGCATTCCCGCAGCCCAGACCGCCCCCGCGCCACGAACTTGTGCGATTTGACCGTCTGCTTCCATGGCTCGAAGTCCGGCGGAGAGCCGTTCACCGATTCGGTTCGCATGCGACAAGAGATCTTCGCGTTCGATGATGTCGAGATTGACCATTCCGGCCGCTGCAACAGATGCGTGACCTGAGTATGTGTATCCGGTCTTGAGCACATAGTTGGGATCAGACTCAAGAGGGCCGATTACCGCTGGGCCGACGATGACTCCGCCGAGCGGTTGGTAGCCCGAGGTCACTGCCTTTGCGAAGGTGATGATGTCGGGGGTGACGCCGTAATGGATTGATCCGAACCATTCACCGAGTCGCCCAAATCCGGTGATCACCTCATCGAAAATAAGGAGAGCTCCGTGCTGATCACAGAGTTTGCGAAGAGATTGCAAGTACCCCTCTTCTGCAGGCCACACACCGCCGGCACCCTGGACAGGTTCTGAGAGCACTGCAGCAATCTCGTTTGAGCGTTCGGACATGAGGGTCGCGAGAGCCTCAATGTCATCACTGGGTACCTGAACGACTTCAGGAACCAGCGGACCCCACCCTTCCTTGTTCGGGGGAAGGCCTTGGGCAGTTGTTCCTCCGTAGTTCGTCCCGTGGTAACCGCGCATTCTTGAAATGATGAGCGTGCGCTCAGGGTGACCTGCTTGCACATGGGTAAGGCGAGCGAGTTTCATTGCGGTGTCAATTGACTCAGAGCCTGATCCGCATAAGAAGACCCGAGCGTTCTCGATCGGGCTCAGGTCTGCTACTCGTTCGGCGATTGCGTCAGCCATGGGATTTGTAAATGGGTCGAAGCACGAGTACGTCTCAAGTTGAGCCATCTGAGCGGCAACCGCGTCAGCGATTTCTGTCCGGCCATGGCCGACATTGCAATACCAGAGGCTTGCCATTGCGTCGATGTATTCATTGCCGTCGCGGTCCCACAGCAGAGACCCTTCTCCGCGCACTAATTCAATAAATGATTCCCGAGCCGGTCTGGCGAAGGGGTGTAAGAACGCTCCAGTCATGAGGTGAACCGTAGTCGCGTCGGCGGTGAGGAATACCACGGCACGTGGGTCGGCGAGGTGATCGGTCAGAATCATGGAATGACGTTCCGCGCGACTGATGATCGACTGGTGGTCGTATCCACTGAAGGATGTGACGCGCACGATGTGCCAAACCGACACCCTGAAGCGCCTGGACGGTTGATCAGCGCCGCAGCTGGGGTTCGAGCATCAGTTCCATCTGAACGAATGAGGGCAGTTGAACCCCCTCGTGCATCAGTCGACGACCTTGCCGAGGCGCATAATCGTGAGTACCTCGAAATGTTGGTTGCGGATGCGGAGGCAGGGGGTAGCCAACTCGACGCCGACACGTATACGGCGCGCGGCTCGTTTGAAACTGCTCGGCGAGCCGCAGGAGCAGTACTCGCTGCGGTCGACGAAGTCGATTCGGGAAGGGCGCAGCGTGCATTCGCGCTTGTTCGTCCTCCTGGCCATCACGCGCTCGCCAATCGAGCGATGGGATTCTGTCTCGTCAATAACGTCGCAGTTGCTGCCGCTCGACTGCGGAACAACGGTGAACGCGTCGTCATTATCGACTGGGACGTTCACCATGGAAACGGCACTCAAGACATTTTTTATGACGATCCGAACGTGATGTACATCTCGACTCACCAGGCACCGCACTACCCGGGCACGGGCGCCGTGCACGAAACCGGAAACGGCAACGCCAAAGGTGCGAACGTCAACATTCCTCTTCGATCAGGTTCAGCTGGCGACATGATGCGAGCCGCCTTTGATGATGTCGTTCTCCCGGCGGTCACAGATTTTGCGCCGTCGAGGGTGCTGCTGTCGGCCGGTTTCGATGCGCATCGCGACGACCCGCTGGCAGACCTCCAACTGACGTCAGGTGATTATGTCGACCTCACCCGTCGGGTTCTGTCTGTATGCCCAGATGGTGAACTTGTTGCGGTCCTTGAAGGGGGATACAACTTTCAGGCGCTGGCGCGATCGGCAGGTGCCGTCGCCGCGGTGCTCGCAGGGGTTGACCCATCGCTCGACGAAGGTGAAGACGTCACGGCCGGAGATGTCGATACGTCGGTCATCGATGCAGCAATAAAGGAGCGGTCGTGAGCGATTCGTATCGTCGGAGTGGCGACGGATTTATGAGATGTTCTGACGGCCACGTTCGATGGGGCATTTTCGGTGCAGCTGGTGTTGTCTTCGTCTGTGACAGCGAGGAAGGCCGTCTTGCGATGGTGCAGCGGCGATCGGCATTCGCGCACGAGGGTGGCACATGGTCCTGTGCTGGAGGGGCTCTTGATGAAGGTGAGTCCCCGTTGGAAGGTGGACTCCGTGAAGCCTCGGAAGAAGTCGGTGCGGTGCCAGAGCAGATCGTGGTACTCGGTGAAGTGGTGTTTGCCCCTGCAACTGATTGGGCGTACACGACGTTTGTTGTTCATGTTCCTGAACCGTTCGGCGCGTCGATCAATTTCGAAACTGATGATGTTGCGTGGCTTCCTCTCGAAGATGTTGAGCGATTGCCGCTGCACGCCGGTTTCGCAGCTGCGTGGCCCGAGTTGAAAGATATCGCGGTGCAAGAGCGGTGAGAGGTGCGGTCGTCAGCGGCCTCGGTTACCGTACGTTCGGTGGAATCTTCATCGTTGTGTGTTCTCGGTGACTACGCCTGGGACGTCCTGATTCGGACGAATTCAGAATTGTTGCGCGGGGGAGACACCTTTGGTGAAGTCGTGTTGTTGCCAGGGGGAAGTGCCGCAAATGTCGCGGTGTGGGCGGCGCGTGCCGGAACCGCAGTCACATTTGTGGGAAAGATTGGTCGCGACCAAATGGGCATGCTTGCCCGCGAGGAACTCGTTCGTGAACGAGTTGACCATCGACTGATCGAAACCGATGCGCACGTGACGGGTTCGGTTGCAGTCTTCGTTGATCACACCGGCGAACGGTCGATGGTGTCAGGTCATGGTGCAGACTTTTATTTACTGCCCTCAGAGCTTCCTCGTCCGTCAATTGCCGGATCTTCGCACCTGCATCTCACCGCTTGGTCCTTCTTCACCGATCCACCCCGATCCGCAGCTCGTGAAGCGGCACGAATCGCAAAAAGTTCTGGCGCAACAATCAGTTTTGACCCGGGGTCGTTCCAAATGATCGGAGATATGGGAGTTGACGTATTTCTTGAGGTATCGACAGATATCGGTGTTGACGTCTTCCTCCCGAACAAAGAAGAAGCAGCGGTCTTGACGGGGTCGTCAGAACCTGAAGTCGCGGCTAAGCGGCTGTCAAATCTGTTCGACGGCGCGCTCATCGTGATGAAACTCGATGCAGATGGTGCGCTCGTTTGCGAGAACGGCTCGATGCATCGTGTCCCACCAAGTTCGAACCGTCTGGTCGATGCAACTGGTGCAGGAGACTCGTTTGCAGGGGCGTTCTTATCGAAGTGGTTGAAGGGAGCCAATTCTATAGATGCGGCTGCTTTCGCTGTGGGAGTCGCCGAGTGGGTGATCGAGCACCCAGGCGCCCGCCCTGCGCCAGACGCTGCTCTGCTTGCGGTCTTGGCTCGCCACTAAGTTCATCGACGCCTTTGGTGTTGCGAACGAACCCCGCCCAAATGCGCTCGCAAATGTTTGCAAATCAAGTTCATTTGTGAAAAAGTGTTCGTGTTCACAAATGCCCTATAGGAGGTCAAAATGAACGAAGTCATGTTGTCTGGTGACAATTACACTCTTGTCTACAACGCACTTTCATTCGGCACCGCAGTAATGTTCGGTGCCTTCGTCTATTTCCTCACGCAGATCAATAGCGTGAATAAGGCCTATCGATCGGGAGTCGCCGTCTCGGCTGTCGTCGTCGGAATTGCCGGCTACCACTACTACCGGATGTGGTCTGGCTTCGCTGATTACGAGATGAATGAGGGTTACCGCTATGCCGATTGGTTGATTACGGTTCCGCTGCTCGTGATCGAACTACTCATTGTCCTTGGAGTCTCAAATGAGATTCGTAAAGGGCTGATGTGGAAGCTCGTTCCTGCCACCGTTCTGATGATCGGGCTTGGGTACCCAGGCGAAGTGTCGACTGACAACGGTACAAAGTGGTTGTGGTGGGTTCTCGCCATGATTCCATTCGTCTACATCCTCTGGGTGCTCTACGGACAACTCCAAGCAGCATCGAGTCGAGAGACCGGCGCGGTAGCAGGTGCGATTAAGAAGGCAACTGCGGTTCTATTGGTGACTTGGTGTGTGTACCCGATTGCGTACCTCTTCCCAGTCTTCGACGCGACTTCTGAGGGGCTTGAGGTTCTGCGCCAAGTTGGCTACACGTTCGCGGACATTACGGCGAAAGCGCTGTACGGTCTAATGATCCTTGGCATTGCCAAGGCCCGTTCAGCGAACGAGTCGTAAATCGTTTATCACTCCTGCGACAGGGGTGACGAATGACAAAGAGCCCGGGCTTACGCCCGGGCTCTTTTCGTTGGAGCGGGTGACGGGAATCGAACCCGTATCATCAGCTTGGAAGGCTGAGGTTCTAGCCGTTGAACTACACCCGCGGCGATGTAAAGACTATCCGCCTCACTTCGTGGAACCGCACCAATGGTGCTTTCTCGGTGTGACCGACGTGAGAGACTTTGCCCATGGCACGTTTTGTTGTTGCACATGGCGCTTGGTCAGCCGGCTGGGCGTGGAAAAAGATGCATCCAGTCATGGCAGAGGCTGGACACGAGTTGTTTACCCCAACATGGACGGGAATCGGCGAGCGACGCCATCTTGCGAGCGAGCAGGTCAACTTGTCGATGCATATCGCCGATCTTGAACAACATATGGAGACTGAAGACCACTCTGATGTTGTTCTTCTCGCACATAGTTACGGAGGGATGGTTGCAACTGGTGCAATGGCAGCCATCGGTTATCGCGTTCGGCAGATCATCTACTTGGATGCCGTAGTTCCTGAGCGAGGCGAGTCAATGCTTGACACTGCCGACCAGGCCGTGCGAGACGCGCTGATGCAGCGTGTAGCTGAAACTGGTTCGACCCCGTGGCTCGTCCCATCGAACCCAATGCCGCCAGATACCTCGGAGCAAGATCTCAAGTGGATTGCGTCGCGCCGTGTGGAACAGCCACTCGCGACCTTCACCGAGCCGTGTCCATTTGGTGCATCAGAAATTCGTGTTCCTAAGGCATATATCTATTGTTTGAGAATCGGTCCCGGTGACATGTTTGGCCGTTTTGCGGCACACGCGAATTCGGCTGACGATTGGGTCTACCGCGAGATTGATGCAAGTCATAGTCCAAACATCACGGCTCCGATGGAGTTGCTTGACATTCTCGAGGAGTTGCTCGTTTGAGACGTGCTCCCCGTAACCGAGAGTCGCTTCGGTGGACGTGAGATCTGATGAGGTAACTGTTGATGAAATGTCACTTGATGAGGTCACTCGTCGAGTGCAGAAGCTCATCGCGGTTGCCGAGCGCACTGAAAATTCCGATGAGGCAGACGCGTTTTCAAAAAAGGCGGCGGAACTCATCGCCCGGTACCGGTTGAGTTCAGAGGCGTTGCGACCGAGGGATCCCGATGAGTTCATCATTCAACGACATTTTCTTGGTCGAGGCGCCTATGTGCGGGCACGATTTCTCTTGCTATCTGAGGTTGCCGAGTCGATGGGGTGTCTTGCGACGTACACCACGGGGCCTGAGGGGACTACTGCTCAGGTGAGCGGTGTGCATCGCGAAGTTGACGCGGTGATGGCACTCTTCCACTCGTTGCATCACCAGGTCGGGGTGATGGTCGCGCGCGAACGCCGTGCGACTGCGGCGGCAACTCAGCGGTTTCGCAGGGCGTTCATGTTTGGTTTTGCTGAACGGGTTGGCGAGATGCTGAGAGAGATGCAACGTTCGATTGTTGCCGAGCATCGCGACGGCGACTCGCTGGTGCCAGTCCTTCTCGAACAGCGGGCGCGGGTGCACGAATTTGCGTCCCAACAACTCGGCCCTATCCGCTCGGCATCGGCACCCTCCCCAGTGGTCGCAGATGGTGCCTCGGCGGGAAGAAAGGCCGCTCGAGATGCAGATATCGGCCGAATCCGAATTGCCGATCAACCAGCACTCGGGAGCGGTGGGTGAACGCTGACCGAGGGCGAGAAGCGGTGTATGCCGCAGAACTCGCAGCCTTTGGCGGAACGTCATTTGACTCAGCGATTACGTTCGACGAACTTCTCTGGCTACGAAATGCGTTGCAGGCATCTGAATGGTGGCCTGCGGGAGGGATCGCGGTTGAGTCAGCGAGAACCGATGCTCAATCATCAACAACGCGGCGGTGTGATGATGGCCACCAGGAGATTCGTATTGCTGCTCCTCAATGCACGGCGCTCACCTTCGCCCACGAGGCCGCACACGTACTCGCAGGAGTCGAGAGCGGACACGGACCACTGTTCAGAAGGGCCGAGATTGATGTTGTCGCTGCGTTGTTCGGTTCAAGCCCAGCCGACTGGCTACGTAACGCATTTGCGCAGATGGAATTGCATGTCGCCAATCGGATGTGGCAACAGCCCACGGTTGGCCCCATTCAGCGAGTTATCGACCTCGCATGAGTCGGGAAGGCGGGATTCGAACCCGCGACCCCCTGCTCCCAAAGCAGGTGCGCTAGCCAAGCTGCGCCACTTCCCGTTCGGCACATGGTATCTGGCAAACCGTTACGCTCGTCGGCCGATGACCGATTCATTCTTGCGACGGATGTCACGTGTGTTGATGGGAGGGTTGGCTGCCCTCCTTGCGGCTGGGTGTTCAGCGCAGATTTCGCTTGAACTCGATGAGGTCGAGAACTCACTTGCAGGTGGAAATTCGACATCGTCGGTGACCACCGATGCAGTAACGACCACGTCTCTTTTTGTCGACACGACAGTGGTTTCCGCTCCCGCTACGCCGACGACCACTGCAGCGATTGGGCCACCCGACGACGGGTTGCGATCAGATGAGCGACGACTCGTTGAGTTGTTCCGGGTCAGTGATGCTGACCTCAGACCAAAAAGTGTGGTCATTGGTCCGGATGGGCTTGTCTTTGCCCAGAACATGATGTACCGCCACAACCTTTTGGTGTTTGATCAGAATGGTGCAGTCGTCGCCAAGATTGATGACTCCGTCGATCTGCACGACTTTGGCCTGAGCGACGAACCCCAGATCGTGAAGGGGGCTCCTGTGGAGGCCGCCGTGTCGCCCGACGGCCGACACCTATGGGTGAGCAATTACAAGATGTACGGAGACAATTTCCGGTCCAACGCCGATGACGAATGTGGGCGTGGCGATTGGGAGGACAGCTACGTGTATCGCATCAATCTTGAGACCCTCGAAATTGATGGCGTAGTTCCGACAGGGGCGGTTCCGAAATTCCTTCAGGTCTCGCCAGACGGTCACCGCCTTGTCGTCGCAAATTGGTGTGGATTCGATGTTTCCGTCATCGATACCGAACGATTGGTTGAACTTGGTCGCGTCGATCTCGGCCGCCACCCTCGTGGAGTTGCCATCACCCACGACTCATCGCAGGCATATGTGACGGTGATGGGGGCGGAGCGTATTGATCTAGTTGACTTGGAAGAACTCTCCGTTGTCACTTCGCTGAGCAGTTCAGGCATCACTCCGCGCCACATCATTCTCTCCAAAGATGGGAACACGCTGTTTTCCTCGAATCACCTGATGGACACTGTGCGAACGATCGACCTCGAGACCGACACATTGGTGGGAACGGTACGCACCGGAACCCAAACTCGAAGCCTCGCGGTGTCAGATGATGAAGCGAGCATGTATGTCGTCAACTACCTCGATGGAACCATCAGCAAGGTGCGAGTGTCAGATATGTCAATTCTGCAGACCGTCGAGGTCGGAGGGCGTCCCGTTGGCATTGCATACGACCCGCTGACTCGGCGCCTTTGGGTCGCCGATTATGAAGGTCAATTGATCGTGTTTGAGGACAAAGGCATCCTCGAATTGGACGATTAGCGATCGCGCGGTCTAGGCGCGACGCTTTGCCGCACGGCGAGCAGCTCGCCCAATCGGAGCGATGTGGCGGTGATCGAGGTCACCAATTTCAATGCCGTTGTCAAACAGCACCCGGTAGCGCTGCCAATTGAACCCATTCGCAAGAAGGATGTGACCTTCTGTTCCCTCGGGAACAATTCCGAGAGCAGGGCGATCGATTTCCTCAGTTGCGCGAACTCGATCGCCAAGTTTCAGATCGATTTGATCGGCGTGTGGTTGGGACAACGAGTGGGGCTTCCAAATCGGCACATCTCTATTCTGCCTCAAATGAGGTGCGTTCCGCACGTTCCACCGGGCATGGGGGCAGAACGACCGGTACACTCTCCCGCCTGTGAAGAGTTCTGTAGAGACCCTTGAGGGCAACAAAGTAAAGGTCTACGTCGAGATTGACGAGACAGAGTTTGAGTCTGACATCGAGTCGGCCTTCCGTACGATTGCCCGGGAAGTGAAGCTTCCAGGGTTCCGCAACGGTAAGGCGCCGAGGAAATTGTTGGAAGCACGTATCGGCCTCGGCCCTGCCCGTGAGCAAGCACTACGTGACTCAATTCCTTCGTATCTAACGAAGGCGGTTCAAGAGCACGATGTTGACCTTATCGCTACTCCATCGATCGAAATTACGAGCGGCGAGGAAGCAGGCGCGGTCGAATTTGAGGCTGAGTGTGAAGTTCGACCTGAGATCACAGTGCCCGGGTACGGTGGCCTGCGAGTTGAGGTTGACCCAATTGAGGTTGACGACGAGGCATTTGAGGGAGCGCTAGAGGCGCAACTGAAAGGCCATGGAACACTTGAAGACGTTGACCGCGGCGCAGAGACTGGTGACTTTGTCACGCTCGACATGGCCGCAACACGAGACGGCGAGGAACTCCCAGGGCTCAACATTGAAGACTGGTCCTACGAGGTTGGTCAAGGATGGGTCACAGAAGAATTCGACGACAAACTTCTTGGCGCAAAAGCTGGCGATGAACTGAGCTTCTCAAGTGTTCCGAAAGGAACCGAAGAGGAAGCTGATTTCACGGTGAAGTTGACTGCAGTGAAGAGCCTTGTGCTTCCCTCAGTTGACGACTCGTGGGTTGAGGAAAATATCGGCGAGCACACTGACGTGGCAAGTTGGCACGCATCGATCCGTGAGCAATTGGCCGAGACCAAACTCAATTCGGTTCGTCAGACGCTTGGTCAGAAAGTGACTGACTCACTCGTCGAACTCGTTGACATCGAGGCTCCAGAGTCGATGGTTGAGCAGGAGTTGCAGGGTCGCTTGCAAAACCTCGTCCGTCAGTTCGAAGCCCAAGGAATGGATCTCGGCGCCTGGCTGTCGGCAACTGGGCAGTCAACCGAAGACCTCATTTCGAATTTCCGGGAACAGGCTGTCACATCAGTGAAAGCTGATCTCGCCCTTCGGGCAATTGCGGTTGCCGAGGACATCTCAGTCGACGGCGAAGATCTCGAACTCGAGTACACCCGGCTTGCAATGCAGTTCAATGATTCTTCTGACAATGTTCGACGTGCGTACGAGCAAAATGGAGCGGTTGGTGAGCTCACTGCATCGGTCAAAAAGTCGAAGGCCTTCGACTGGCTCCTGCATCACATCGAGTTCGTGGACACCAACGGAGTTTCACTAGATGCGGACACAGTTCTAGGTCATGACCATGATCACGACCATGATGGTGATAACGAAGAGGCAGAAGGAGATGATTCATGAACCTCGATGCGAAGAACTATCTGGTACCAAACGTCGTCGAACAAACGAGCAAGGGTGAACGTGCGTACGATCTCTATAGCCGTTTGTTGAAAGACAACATCATCTTTTTGCAGACCCCTGTCGACGACCAGATCGCGTCGCTGATTTGTGCGCAGCTCATTCACCTCGAGTCAGAAAATCCTGACAAGGACATCAACATCTACATCAACTCGCCTGGTGGTGACATCACTGCGCTGTTTGCGATTTACGACACGATGCAGTTCATCAAGAATGACATCGCCACCATCTGTCTGGGACAAGCCGCCTCTGCGGCAGCAGTCCTGCTTGCGGCAGGAACCAAAGGCAAGCGCCTTGCGCTTCCGCATAGCCGGGTCTTGCTTCACCAGCCATTTGGGCAGGTGGGTTACGGCCAGGTCACCGATCTTGAGCTCGCAGCCAAAGAAATCCTGCGGATGCGTGACATTCTTGAAGAAATTTTGGCAGATCACACCGGCCAGCCGCGCGAGCGCATTCACGCCGATACCGACCGTGATTACGTAATGGAAGCCTCTGAGGCCCTCGAATATGGCATCATCGATCAAGTGATTTCTTCCCGTTCGGTTGTTGACCGAGCGGGTGCAATACGCTGAGGGTGACCTCAGCGCATATAGAGCGCGTGAGGAGGT
>JALRDI010000333.1 GCA_023257035.1 Ilumatobacteraceae bacterium
GGCTTTGCTCGCCAGCAGGGGCACCAATTGCACGACCCTGGCGACGTTCGTTCGCGTACTGCACCGCATCTTGGTAGGCGCGTTCGGTGATGGCAAGACCTTGCAGACCAACAGAGAGGCGGGCGTTGTTCATCATCGTGAACATGTTGCGCATGCCTTCATTTTCTTCCCCGACGAGCCACCCGATGGCTCCGTCGTTTTCGCCGTACGACATCACACACGTCGGCGAACCGTGGATACCGAGTTTGTGCTCGATCGATACACAACTCACGTCATTCTTTTCACCGATTGAACCGTCGGCATTCAAGAGGAACTTCGGAACAAGGAACATTGAAATTCCCTTAGTTCCGGGAGGCGCTCCGGGTGTGCGTGCGAGCACGAGGTGAATGATCTGGTCGGTCATGTCGTGTTCACCGAAGGTGATCCAGATCTTCGTACCAGTGATCTTCCATGAACCATCGGCATTTGGTTCAGCCTTTGTTCGCACCGCGCCAACATCGCTACCCGCTTGTGGCTCCGACAGGTTCATCGTGCCTGCCCACTCACCGGTGAGCATCTTTGGCAGATACGTCTCTTTCTGTTCCTGCGAGCCGTGAGCCTCAATTGCGTCGATGGCGCCTTGCGTGAGGAGAGGACACAGCGCCATTGCCATGTTGGCACTGTTCAGCATTTCTTGAACCGCGAGTGCTGTCATCCACGGAAACCCGGCTCCGCCGTACTCGGCATCGAATGGCATCGCTCCAAATCCCGATGCGACATATTGCGCGTAGGCCGGCTTAAACGACTCAGGGGTGGTCACCGATGCGTCAGCATGCCACTGGGCCTTTACGGTGTCGCCATCTTTATTGGTTGGGGCAACGACCTCGGACATGAATCGTCCGACCTCTTCGAGCACGCCGATCACGGTTTCGGAATCAACATGAGAGAACAGTTCTTGGTCAAGAACCTGGTCAAGTCCTGCAACGTTGGTCAGCGTGTGTGCAATGTCGGCGATGGGAGCGCGATAGTCAGCCATGGCCTACATTCTGCCAGTTATTCGCTTGCAGGGCTCTAAGTAGTTGAAGGTTTCGACGATTACGGTCGTTGTTCGCGTTCGTGAAGAAATTCGCTGATCGTTCCACCGACGCGCTGCATTCGACCATAAAAGTGGGCGATCTCAACGCCATCTTGATTGGTGACGACAGCATCATGGAGACTCGGGCGCTTGCCTTTCCACCGAGTGGTGCCAATAGCGGTGAGACGATCGCCCGGGTAGGCCGACTTCACCCACTCGATCGACCCGTTTGTCGCAAGTGCCATCTCGTCGTGACTACTTGCTGACATCGCCATTGCCGTGTCGGCAAGGATGAAGACAACACCGCCCTGGCAGACGCCGGCACCGTTCGTCATCTCTTCGGTCACAGTCATCTCAATCACGCACCGCTCATGATTCAACTCAACCATCTCCATGTTGAACATGTTGAAGACACGGTCGAATTTCAGTAAACGTCGAACGAGGGCTTCGGGGTCGCTCATGTTCGAAGGTTAGACAGTGTCAGGCCGACGACCGGAGCCAGTCGGCAATGTGGTTGCCCGATCGATCGAGCTGTTTGTATTCAGCGATTGGTACCGGCATCGACTCGATTGCGTCAGCAAGAGCAACTGCCGACATCTGATCGACATCAACCAGATCAGGCAAAGGCAGTTGATGGGTTCGAATCGTGAACAGCACGCAGTTCGTTCGTGGAAATCGACGCAGAGTCTCTCGTTCGATTCTCAAGTGGTGGGCGCTCGCAGTTGCATCGACAGGTCGAGGAGCTGCAGTGCCGTCAACTGCTTGATAGAGATCATCGGTGTCGATAACACCCCACCCCAGGCGCCACATCGGGCGATCAGGTGTGAGTCGGCGAAGCACGTCATCGATCACCGGGCCAAGCTGCTCATTGAGAAGCGCTACAGGTTCATGAACTTCCGACATGCTGAGACCAAGTTTCGATTGGAGATCCCAGCGATTCGGAAAGCAAAC
>JALRDI010000159.1 GCA_023257035.1 Ilumatobacteraceae bacterium
TATGTCGGTGAAGTGGACCAGTTAGTGAGCCCGCGCAACTGATACGTCGTCTGCGCCCGCATCTAAGTCACTACCTCACCACTGCATCACCTCTAGTCTCCGATCATGCGTCTTGGACTTATCGCTGCTGCCCGAATCACCGAACGAGCGATTGCCGATCCGGCTCGCGATCTCGACGACATCAGGCTCGCTGTCGTTGGGGCGAGAGACCTCAACCGCGCACAACAGGCCGCCACCAAGTGGGATGTCGAACGTGCAGTGGGCTCATACGAGGAAGTCATCGCGAGCGATGACATCGATGCGGTCTACATCGCAACACCAAACGCGCTGCATCGCAAGTGGGCAATCGATGCGCTTCGATCTGGAAAACATGTGCTGTGCGAAAAGCCTCTCGCATCAAATGCGACTGAGGCTCGCGAGATGGTCGCGGTTGCAGAAGAAACCGGGCTGATTCTGATGGAGGCGTTTCATTGGCGCTACCACCCACTGGTTGCTCAGATACAGGCGCTATTAGATGCCGGCGTCATCGGCGACGTCGAAGGAGCAGATGCCGCGTTCGACCTCGCTGATGGCCGTATCCCGATGACTGACATCCGATGGGACTACTCAATTGCCGGCGGCTCGCTGATGGACCTTGGTTGCTATCCGGTGCAGTGGTTGCGATGGCTGTTAGGCCCGACACCCGAAGTTGTATCTGCAACCGCTGTATGCCCCGTCGAGAAGGTGGATGGGCGTATTGACGCGGAGTTGCGATGGCCCGATGGTCGTGCTGCAACGCTCTCGTCGTCAATGATCGAGCCGGACGGCCGAAATGACATCAGGCTTTCGATCTACGGCAGTGACGGGACGATGATCGTGAAGAATCCACTTGCGCCACAGATGGGCTCTTCGATCACTGTCGAGCGAGACGACACCAAAGAGGTGCACGAGGTCGATTCCTCGGCGAGTTATTTTCACCAACTCGTTGCATTTCATGAGGCAGTGAAGACGGGCGTCTCACCGGTGACGTCAGGTGACGACTCGGTCCAAACGATGGATGTCGTTGACGCAATCTATGTGGCTGCCGGTATCGGCCCTCGACTTGCGCTTCCTCACTAACTTCAACAACTTCGACGAACAGCGATTCTGAATGTTGGCGAAACGCGTCACTCGAACGGCTCAATGACCACGTGGCGCCTCTTGTCCGCAAACCGTCCTGTCGTAACATCTGAGATATGGCTTCGCTCACCGAACGTGATGTTGAACGTGAAGTACTCGAATGGTTCCACGGCGCGTGGGATCCGAATCTTTCACTCATCGAATGGCGAACACGACTTGTTGAGTCTGGTTGGGCGGTGCCGTCCTGGGAGCCAAGGTGGCATGGCCGTGGCCTGCCGGCTTGGGCCGACCGTGTCGCGCATCGCGCCATCCGTCAGGCAGGGGGTGTCGCGGTTCCGCTTGGCGGCGGGATGAGCCTGGCTGCTCCCACCATCTACGACCACGCCTCAGATGAATTGAAATCGAAGTTTCTGCGCGAGACCATCACTGGCGAGTTGACATGGTGCCAACTGTTCTCTGAACCCGGTGCCGGGTCTGATCTTGCTGGCTTGCGCTGCACGGCTGTTCGTGACGGCGACGAGTGGATCATTAATGGCCAGAAGGTGTGGAACACGATGGCTCATGACGCCGATATGGCAATTCTCGTTGCACGCACCGATTGGGACGTGCCGAAGCATGCCGGAATCACCTACTTCCTCATCGATATGCGCCAGCCAGGTGTCGAGGTTCGCCAGATCGTTGAGATGAATTACCACGATTCGTTCAATGAGGTGTTTCTCACCGATGCACGGGTGCCAGCGACAGATGTTGTCGGTGACATCAATGATGGTTGGAAAGTCGCGCGCGGGACGCTCGCTCATGAGCGCTCATTCGCATCGATTGGCAATGTCTACTTCGCTCCGGACGCTCATGGCCGTGTCATTGATGAAGCGAAAGCCGAGGCCGCAGAGTTCAACAGGACCTACGAGTGGTACCCGCAGCGAATGGGTCGCGCTGACCTGGTTATTCCGAGAGCTGAAGCCCGAGGCGTGAGCAACAACCCCGTCATCAGGCAAGAAATGATGAAGCTCTACAGCTTCCATCGAGCCTCGGAATGGACTGCTGAGCGAGCAAAGGCGGCACGAGCGCTCGGCAAGCCACCAGGCTCAGAAGGCTCAATTGGAAAACTGGCGCTCTCACGTATTGCCCGAGACGCCAATCATGTGCATTCAGTGATTGCCGGAGCTCAAGGCATGCTGAAAACAGGAGATGATCCGCAGGATGCTGTCGTTGCCGAGATTCTCGTTTCTACGCCTGCACAATCGATCGCAGGCGGAACAGATGAAATTCAGCACAACATTCTCGGCGAGAACGTGCTCGGCCTTCCGAAAGAACCAGCCACCGATCGAGGGGTCGCATTTAAGGACGTGGGTAAGTAATGAGCGAAATCATTGATTTGCACAACGATGCACTTCGACTATCGATCGGTGACGACTTTGTTGCGACGATCGAACTCTCACAACCGCCGAACAATTTCTTCTCAATGGCCCTCATCGGCGGCGTAGCCGATGCACTTGCTTTTCTCGACGATGATGAACGGTGCCGCTCGGTGGTGCTGTGCGCTGAAGGTAAGCATTTTTGCGCGGGCGCTGACTTTTCTGCTGGAGAGACCAACTACACGACGGAAGATTTGTACGCCGCGGCAACACGAATCTTCCGCAATAAGAAACCAATTGTCGCCGCAGTGCAAGGAGCAGCGATTGGCGGAGGCCTCGGCTTAGCGCTTTCAACCGACTTTCGTGTCGCAGCATCTGAAGCGAGGTTCTCAGCAAACTTCGCTCGACTCGGATTTCACCATGGGTTCGGTCTTAGCGTCACGTTGCCACGACTCGTCGGGCCACAAGCGGCGGCAGAATTGCTGTACACCGGCCGACGCATCACCGGCGATGAGGCCGTCGCAATCGGTCTTGCAGATCATCTGGCCCCGCTCGACAAGTTGCGCGAAACCGCACATTCCCTCGCCCGAGAGATCGCCATTTCAGCGCCACTCGCTGTTCAATCAATTCGCAAGACCTTGCGAGGAGCGATCGCT
>JALRDI010000042.1 GCA_023257035.1 Ilumatobacteraceae bacterium
GGTCAAGCAATAGCCCAACATCTCGGTTCAAGTGGCGCCCACGTGTTCATGATGGGACGAAACCGCTCCCCAATGGACGAATCCGCCGATCTAATCCGGTCAGCTGGAGGTTCTGCAGACGTTGCAACATTCGATGTCGCCGATCTCGAAGCCCTGTCATCTTGGGTCGCCTCCGCAGCATCATCCACCGGTCGACTCGACGTAATGGTCAACAACGCCGGCTTCGGTGATGTCGGTGCCACCATCGCCGATGGTGACCCGGCTATGTGGAAGGCAATGTTGGAAACAAATGTCCTCGCCCTCGCAGTGGGATGTCAAGCCGCAATCAAGGCAATGCGATCCACATCATCACAAGGCAACATCATCAACATCTCCTCAGTGGCAGCCCTCCAGCGCGAATCTGGCGTCTATGGCGCCACCAAACATGCGGTGAACTGCATCAATTCCTCGCTTCGCAAAGAACTGCAAGACGAGCCAATACGTGTCACCTCGGTCATGCCAGGCGTATTCGCAACGAACTTCACCCGAAATGTCGACAAGGCGATGGTTGAAGGCATTGCCGCAATGGCTGGAATCACCGAATTGGAATTCGACGACGACTCACGACTACCCCAGCACCAGATCGACCAAATCCAGCAGGCCCTTGCTATCGGCATTGGCGACGTGACGCACATTGCGAAAGCCGTTGAATACATCGTTCTCCAACCGTCCGAACTCAACATCGAGGAAATCGTCATACGCCCTCAGAAGAGCCTCTTGTCATAAACAATTGCTGCGCTTCGCGCCGGTTGATCTCATGGCTGCACCGTTCACCAAGTGCGGGCGTTCTCACTCAGGCGCCGAAACCCAAAATGACCTTGCGAGCGCAATGACATCGCCATCTTCGCCAAACGCTGCTGACGCAGCGCCACGCTTGCGCCCGTCCCACACAGGCTCATAATCACCGTTCCAACCGACAATGGCCACCCGCTCACCAGGAGCAACCGCTCGCCGCTGGTCGACGGCGTACTGCACCGTGAACGCCATCCGTTCACCATCACTACCGCACACGTAAAACGCGGCAGTGCAGTCGAGTGCAGCCCATAGCGCAGCAGACGACGCAAGAGAAGAGGTCGCCCAATCAGGCACCGTCCAATCTGTTGCGTAACGGCCATCACCAAGATGGGCTCCATGAACCTGCATGGAAGTTGCATGAATTCCACAAGAGAAACACGTCATCGAAATGTCGTCGTCAAGAAATGGCACGAACCTCGAACGCGCAGCAGCAGCATCTTCAATCGACACCGCCTCGGTTGTCACCGCATCTGGTGTCCACGGAGTTGCTTCCATGATGAGCACGTCACCATGAAGTAACTGCACCGTGTCGCCGTGAACAACGGCGAGTTCATCACCAAGTGGAACATGGTGGCGCAACGCAAAGGTGTGAGGACCGTCAAGGTGCTCTGAGAACTGACGGGCTGTCCAACCACCTTGACCACTGCCAGCGGGACCTTCGAAAAACGGCTCAATGGTGAGTGACGACACATCGATCACCGTACTCAGCGCACAGTCGCATCTCGTGCGTCGGGCTGAAAGGTCAAGTCGCCATCGCTGGAGTCGACATCGATGGGCGGCGAATCATGGTGACCAACATGCCTGCTGCAATCGCAATGCCGCCAC
>JALRDI010000047.1 GCA_023257035.1 Ilumatobacteraceae bacterium
TCTGCGGTGACTCCGAGGCTCTCGCCAACTTCACGGAAGCTCTTGCGCTCGCCGTCAAGGAGGCCGAAGCGTGCTTCAACGGCGTAGCGAGCGCGGGGCTCGAGGGTGCCGAGGAGTTCTCCGAGAAGGTCGCTTTCAACACCGACCATCACTGCGTCTTCCGGAGTGGGGTCGCCGTTGGCCATGAGGTCGCCGAGTGTTGCATCGCCGTCATCGCCCACAGTCTTGTCGAGGCTGACCGGGGTGGTGAGGCGGTGAAGTTCTGCATTGGTCTGATCGAGCGTCTCACCATCGCCAGATGCCTGACGAAGCGCTGCACGCAGACTCGCTGAGCGGTCACCCGGAATACGAATGAGGCTCGCCTTCTGGTCGAGGGCACGACCGATGGCCTGACGAATCCAGAAGGTTGCGTAGGTCGAGAACTTGAATCCACGACGCCAGTCGAACTTGTCAACAGCGTGCTCGAGGCCAAGGTTGCCTTCCTGGATGAGGTCGAGAAGGTCCATGCCCTGTGGAAGTGGGTAGCGACGCGCGATCGACACCACGAGGCGAAGGTTCGAACGGATGAAGCGATCCTTGGCGTGTGCAGCCTTTGCGACCTTGGCTTTGAGGTCGGCGCTTCGCTTGCCGGCATCGAGTTTTTCCTGAGCCTCACGGCCCTCTTCGATGAGGCGTGAAAGCTCGCGCTCGTCTTCAGCGGTGAGCAACGGCACCTTGCCGATGTCATTTAGATAGAGACCAATTGAATCATTCATAAGTAATTTCCAACTCGCTATATTTCGTTTGTATTCCCAGACCAATGACATGGAAATCCGTGAAATCAGGCTGGATCCACCTGCTTGAGGCCATGCACGGCCACACAAAGTGACGCTTCAGGTCGAGAGCAAATGGGGGTTAGGGGGTATGTCGTAGGCCGTGGTAGCGACACGCGCTATTTGGACGAAGGTCGACTGTAACACACTTGTCAAGTCCCAACGAAGCGAAGAACGCGAAATGGCGGTAAGGGGCTCCTAGGCTCACAGGGATGTCTCAATTCTCGAACCAGCCACGGAAAATTGGCGTGTTCGGAGGGACCTTCGACCCGCCCCATGTCGGTCATCTCGTGGTTGCGATCAACGTGTTGCATGAACTCGGGCTCGATGAAGTGTTGTTGATGGTGGCGAATGATCCTTGGCAGAAGCGCGGAACACGCGAGATTTCTCGTGCCGCTGATCGGTTTGCTCTCGTCGAGGCTGCCGTTGCGGACATTCCAGGGTTGTCGGCGAGTGCAATTGAAATGGAACTAGGTGGAGCGTCGTACACGGCAGACACCCTCGAGAAGCTTCTCTCAGAAGACGATCATGTTGAACTGTTCACGATTTTGGGAGCTGATGCAGCGAATGGCCTGTTGACGTGGGAGCGTCACGAGCGAGTGTCAGAACTCTCGACGTTGGTGGTCGTCGACCGGCCGGGGGTCGCAGTCGAGTTGCCAACGCCGGCGTTTGGGCAGTGGGTGCGGGTGGAGGTGCCTCACCTCGAAGTGTCGAGTAGTGACCTGCGCAGGCGTGTGCGAGATGGTCGGCCGCTCGACTTTCTGGTGACGAGCCCCGTGCTTAACGAGATCACAACACGTTCGATGTATGCAGAGGGTGAACGTTGACAGCTTCTGCGGAACTTCGACGGCGGTATACCCAGCGCGCCGCTCTCGCAGTCGGAGTCGTATTTGTGCTCGCTGTACTGCTCGCAGTCGTGGGTGCCCGCACGCTCGCTTCGTCGACCATCGGCTCAGAAGCGGGCGGAGGAGAAATTGCTGCGTCAATAACTCTCCCGGAAACGACGACCGCATTTGTTGGCATCACCGACGAGGGCGGAGTGTTGCAATCTGCAGTGCTCGTCGTGATCAACCCATCTGGTTCAGGGGGTGTGATCGTGCCGTTCGAAGGAGCGGCCGATATCTCATCAGGTCGTGCTGAGTCAGTGATTCCACTGCGAGACGCCTTGGAGACCTCTGACACGACGTTGTTTGAACTCGACGTCGAATCGATTAGTGGGCTGACCTTCGACTTCGTTGAGGTGTTGTCAGCGGATGAACTGGATTCAGTGCTGGGTCTCGAAGGTGACGTTGATCTGAACCTGCCCCAATCTGTCGTGTTGAAGAGCGAGGCATCGTGGGTGCAAGGGCGGCTGAGTGCAAGTATTGCTGAGGCAACAGAGTTGCTTGTGAGCGACGGGAAATCGCCTTACGAGGTTGGTGCCGATCTACATCTTTCAGTGTGGGAGAGTCTCATCGAACTTGCCAACGGGTCACCGGCGGCCTCAACGGAGTTGGAGTTGAGAGCCATCACCACGATTGAAGATGTCTTCGCCGCTTTGTTTGCAGATGTCGTTGAAATGAGGGCGTTAAATCTCTACGAAGTCGATGGAAGCGACGGAACGCTCGTGTACTACGACTGGGCTGAGACATTGCTGGTAGTGAGCCATCTCGCACCAAGTCATGTCACTGCCCCTTATGCATCTGCCGTCGTGCGCATTCTTGTGCCGTTTGACGAAGACGATCTTGTCGACAACGGCTATGCGGTGAGTGATGTGGCGGTTATTGCTGTTCGTCGTCTGGCCGATGTCAACCTGAATGTCGTCTCTGTGTCGACAGGGCCGAATGCTGATGCTGAACAAGCACCTGCGGTCACCGAAGTCTGGACAGGCGATGAGAACACGGTGAACGATGCTGCTGAGGCATTCAGTGAGCTCTTAGGTGAAGTGGTCGCGCGGGAAGGTGACTACACAGTTGACGGAGTCGACATTGTCATCACTCTCGGAGCGTCGTTCTTGGATGACCTTGATCGCGAGATTTCCGGTGATCTCATAGCGTGGGCAGCGAGCAATGCTGGTTGATGATGCCGATACGGTTGAGCCCATGACCGAACTGCAACGAATTGGGGCATCGAGTGGCCGCTGAAGTTGATGAGTCGCGAGCGCTGGCGCTTGAGACCGCTCGAATCGCTGATGCGCTGAAGGGCACCAACATCAAGATTCTGCAGGTGGGTGAGGTGCTTGGGGTTACCGAGTATTTCGTTGTCGTGAGCGCATCAAACCGTCGTTTAGTTCGCACCCTGGTCGATGAGATTGAGGTGCAATGTCGAGACTCGATTGGTCGCAGCCCGACCCGCACCGAGGGTGTGCGTGAGCAGCAGTGGGTGTTGCTCGACTATGGCGATGTCGTGGTTCATGTGTTCTTGGAAGAGATCCGAGAGTTCTACGACATTGAGCGTCTGTACAAAGACGTTCCGGTTGTGCCGACCGGGTTCGATGATGCTGAATAGCGGTTGTCGTCAGGCCTGACGGATCGCTAGCGTGTCAATGCTTCGGGGCTATAGCTCAGTTGGTAGAGCGCTTCCATGGCATGGAAGAGGTCAGGGGTTCAATTCCCCTTAGCTCCACTCCGAACCTCTGCTTAGGCAGAGGTTCTTTTCGTGTAACCGTGGGTTTCCGTTGTGTTGCAACGGAAACCTGCTTGTTCTGGTTGCTCGTTTGCTATGTCATTTCTTACCTTAGCGAA
>JALRDI010000053.1 GCA_023257035.1 Ilumatobacteraceae bacterium
TATGGCTCAGAAGGAACGATGATGAGGTCTGGCCGCATCTCGGTAACAGTTGAAAGGTCAAGTTCTGGGTAATTCGATTCCATCTCACAGCAGATGTTTGTGATTCCCATCGCTTCGAGAAGACGTGACCCGAATGTGTCCGCGCCGATTGACATCCATGGTCGCCGCCAGATCGGAACGAAGGCACGTTGGTTCAGTGGTGAAACCTCGCTCACTTCGGCGACAGCATGTTCATATCCGATGGCATCGGCGAGTCGCCGTAGGTCAACGTTCATTGTCTCGATTGAGACGACATCGAGCGCCAACACGTTGAGTCCGGCTTTTGTTAACGCGTTGAAATCTTCGATTCGGTTTTCTTGAACATCGACAACAACGAGGTCGGGTGCAAGTTCGACGATCGTCTCAATGTCGGGGTTCTTTGTTCCACCAACATGATGAAGATCGGGTCGCTCGCAATATTTCGTGCACGCAATTGGGGTGACATCCCACGCACTCAGCGTTTCGGTGACCGACGGAACAAGACTGACGACCCTCATGTTGCTGCCCGATGGAGAGAACTCGTCTCCAACTATTCGCGCTCTTTTGACACTGCCATTTCGGGCATGATGACCCACGGCTGCTTCTTCTCGCACCACACCTCGACATCGGGCGAGATGATCGACTTGTCGTTGAGAGTTCCTGACTTCACGATGACAACCTCTCGCCGGCCGGTGGCAATAGAGATGATGGGTGAACCGCAGTCTCCACAGAAATGTCGTTCAACATGAACCGTGCCCGATGGGTCATTGCCGGGGTCGCCGTACATCTTCATCGTGCCTTCGACAGCAAAGTTTTCGGCAGCTGTAACGAGATTGACCGAGAACGCTCCGCCACTTTGACGTTGGCAATGGTCGCAGTGGCATACAGCAGTTCGAATGAGATCCCCAGAGATGGTGTAGGTCACTTGGCCGCAGAGGCATTGTCCAGTCATCGTCATGATGCAATGGTAGCGAGCCACTTTCCCCTGGTCTGTTGGCTAGCGTCGCTAAGTAATGCGTCGCCAAGAAAAAGCCGACCTCATCGGGGAGATCCTCGACGATCTTTACCCGGACCCGCCAATTCCACTTGACCATTCGACCCCCTACGAGCTGCTCGTTGCGGTGGCACTTTCTGCGCAAACCACCGACAAGAAAGTCAACGAGGTCACGCCTGCATTATTCGCACGCGCTAATACGCCACAGAAAATGGCGCTTCTCGAACCCGAAGAGATTCTTCACCTGATTCGTGAGATCGGTCTCGCTCCAACCAAAGCAAAGAACCTCCGCCGTATGGCCGAGCAGATTCTCGAGGCAGGTGGAGAGATTGTCGACGATTGGGAATTTCTCGAATCACTCGCTGGTGTCGGCCACAAAACAGCAAGCGTTGTCATGTCGCAGGCATTTGGTCATCCGGCCTTCCCGGTCGACACTCATATACATCGGCTTGCAGCGCGTTGGGGATTGTCGAATGATTCAACCGTTGAGCGAACTGAGAGAGATCTGAAGGCCGTGTTTCCGAAAGAGACGTGGAACCGTCGTCATCTACAAATCATTTTCTTTGGCCGCGAATACTGCCCGGCGCAGCGGAGCAGTGGGCTCTCCTGTCAGCCGCAGCCGCAACCCAGTGGCACAGCAGTCTGCGCTTCTCTGGCATGGAGTAGGGGCCAGGGTTATTTGTCTGATTCCTTCGGGGGCAGGCGCAGAA
>JALRDI010000011.1 GCA_023257035.1 Ilumatobacteraceae bacterium
CAACGACATCTCCAGTAATGCGTCTCACTCCGCTTGCAACCAAAGCGTCCACAAGAACATCGATTTCGGTGTACCCCCACGGCGAGTCGACAAAGAGGAATGCGAGTGTCGAAGAAACCAGGGCCGGGTCACCACCTCCAACAAATCCAAGGTCGCCGTCGATGATGCCGTCTACCGGCTCGGCCCCAACCAACACCGTTGAAAATACGGTGTCGGCCCCCAACGTCTCTAACGCCACGACCAGATCTAGAAAATGTCGACCGGACGTACTTGACCGTCGCGCTGATGATTGCTCGACAACTGTCATGCCATTTGTCGCCACCAGCAAACACTCATCGTCTCCAAGCGGAGACACAGCGGCGCGAAGGTCCTCTTCCTGTGAACGCGCTTCTTCCCACGCCACAATTGCAGGAGACACCCGACGTAGAGACGCCATCTCAACGAACGAAGACTCGAACTCGTTGGACCCCTGATGATGCGGAACAGTATCCACCGGCTGAGACCGAACCTGATCACGGGTCCAGTTCCAGAATCCCGTGATAAGGATCATCGGTACGACCGCAATCACAATGATGCGCCCACTCACGAACTTCACGGCGACATCTCACTAACGGTTGGCCCAGAGGGATACGCTCCCATTGCTGAAGCAAGGGCATCCCAAATCGGCCGATAATTCGACTGATCATTCACCATTGATTGATTCAGCACGAGGGCGAACGTCAATGTTTCGCCACCTGAGGCCACGAATTCACCCGAGAGTGCCTTGACCGCTGGGGGATCTTGGTTGAAGGGCAAGTTTCCGAGTGTGCCGGTCTTTGCTTTCAGCTTTCCAGTCATCGGCCCATCGGTGAACACCGAGGAGAGGGTGCCCGACACACCGGCAACCGCAAGACCATCGATGACGGATTGATCGGCCACTTCCAACGCATCGACAAGGGTCTGGCAACGCAATGTTGCCGAATTAGAAAGCCCACTGCCGTCGACAAGATTCAACTCGCTCACATCAATACCGAGCGACTCAAGTGCACCGGTAACAGTGGCCAGCCCGTTCGCTCTACTCCCCACCCCTGTGGCGTGCAGCCCTAGCTCTTTCACGAGCATCTCTGCGGTGTTGTTATCAGAGTTCTGCAACATCTCAGCGATCACCACCGATAGCGGCGACGAATCGATTGCCGCCAGTTCAACATCGGTACCCACTGGTACACCAACTCCACTTCCTGCTGACACTGTGATTCCCGCAGCGTTCAAACGCTGAATGAACTCACGAGCCGCACCTGCGGCCGGGTCGGAAGCTCGGTAATCATCACCTTCGATCCGTGCATCATTTGCCATCAATGCATCGATTGGTCCGGCTTCAATGCCAGCTACCCCATCACCCCATTCGCTGTAGTACCACTCGTCGTCGTATCGACTTCCATCGCCGAGCACGCGACCATTGATTTCTGTCACTCCCGACACGGCAAGCGAAGATGCCAGAGCATCAAGCGAGGTGTGACCAAAGACTGGATATCGGTCGAGATTTGAATTCGGGTACCAGTCACCACTGAGGAGCGGATCTCCTCCTCCAACAAGAACGATGTCACCGTTGATCACACCACCAACAGGTGACGGACCCATGACGCGAGTCGTGAATGTGAAGTCAGCGCCGAGGATCTCAATTGCGGCGGTTGCGATGACGATCTTGACGGTGCTCGCAGGGATAGCAGTTCGCGCCCCAGAGAGTTCCAGCGGGACTCCATCAACAGATAATGCGAAGCACGATGTCGAAGCCATGGATGATGTCACTGCGCCAAGGGCATTCACGAGTTGAGCCCGATTTGCGCGACCCGAAATTTCTGGCGCAATCCGTCGTACTGACATCACTGACCGGCTGGCGGCGACTTGCGCTCCCGAGGAGGGCATGGAAGAAAGCTCAGTAGGTGACGCTGTGTTTCCCTCTGGCAACAGCGACCGCAACCCGGCCAGCACAACCACCGGCACAAGCGCCACGATCACGAGAACTGCGACCGGGTTGAACTGCCCTCTCCGGGGTTGCGTCACGACTGTCGGCGCTCCTGAAAACGTGCATACCGCCACATATGGCCGAGCGCGGCAACTGCACGATCGCCAGTTGCGTAGCACAGCCGGCCCGACTCACGCACCGCTGCAGGCCCAGCATTCGCTGGATCAGCGATTGCGAGCTCGGTTGCCACCAGAATTGGCTTCCCTGTTTCAGAACTGAGCTGGGCTGCTGCTTCAGCGAAGCGACGGTCTTGCCGTTCGTGGTATTCCACGATTCGCTCGAGACCATGATCAGGGTAAAACTGCCCATTCCGCATCTCACGTGCCTGATTCGACTGGATACCAAGACCGAGATAGATCACCGAGTGCACGTCAGGGTGATTCGCAATGAGGCCCATCACTGTCGGAATGGTGTCACGTGTTTCCCCGCCAGCACAGTCAACCGGGTTATTACGACTCCAGCGTGGAGGTAGGTGATCGTCGATTTGGGCAAGCAGTTCATCAGGCAGCTGCATCAGCGTGAGGTCGTTATCTCGGGTCACTGCATCAGATGTCACCACTCCCCAGCCACCGGCGGTGGTGAGAATGACCACATTCGGTCCCTTCGGCAATGGCTGAGTGGCAAATGTTGCCGCCGCATCAAATGCCTCTTCAACTGACTGCACTCGAGTAACACCAGCTGCCTGGCAGGCTCCATCAAAAATACGATCATCAGCGGCGAGCGCACCCGTATGGCTTGCAGCAGCGCGAGCCCCACCGGCTGTGGCACCGCCTTTCAACACCACAAGCGGCTTGTGGCGTGCAGCACCTGCGAGGCGCTCCATAAGACCGCGACCATCGGTAATTCCCTCGATGTACGCGAGCGACACAGCCGTCTTTTCATCACGCGCATAAAAATCGAGATAGTCAGCCACGGACACAGCTGCCGCATTACCGGCAGACACCGCACGACTCACCCCAACACCGGTCGAGCGCGACAAGTTGAGGAAACTCGACACGAAGTTGCCGGA
>JALRDI010000092.1 GCA_023257035.1 Ilumatobacteraceae bacterium
TTTTGGACTGACAAGAACTAGCTGAGGTAGTGGAGCATTTCTATCTAAAGTATATTGTTCACTAAGGGCTTCAATAGCTGCTTGAGTATTTTCAGGATAAAGCCCCATGAAAGGACGCGCCTTTAAAGTATTCTCAAAGAGTTTCTTGTTGTCGGTTGTAATGTAGATAATCTGCAGTTTCTTTTTCTTCTCATTCACTCTTCGGAGATCTGACTTTGTGACGCTGTCGCTAGCAGGCTCGCAACCTGATCGGACCCTTTGCTGTCGACGGGTCAACCACTGACCCCTTCTGAACAATCTCAATCAAGCCCTTGACGACAAGGCGTCGAGCGGCGCATCGGGTGTCCTCCATGAAGTTCTCCCAACCGTCGGGTTGAACGGCGCGCGCCGCCTCGCTCGGGCAGATTGTTGCAGAACCTGATCGGCGCTTGAGTAGATCGATAATTGACTGCTCGAGCCGGCGGTCGAGGTCAGTGATCCCTCGTTGACGGCAAGAGGTTGAACACCACTTCACCGAATCCCACGAGCGCTCCCACTTTTTTCGCCATTCGATTTCTCGCCCACACCGAGCGCACCACTTCACTTCTGCAGCAGAGGTGGACGATCGAGCCATGGTGGTGCAGGCTAAGTCGTCATGAAGGAGCATGCAGGACTGTGACCATCAGTCTTATTAATCTCATTGCGACCACGGTGATGACCGGTGTGATCTGGTTTACCCAGATTGTGCACTACCCGCTGTTTGCTCGTATTCCGGCGAGCGTGTCGTCAGCACACGCCGTCGAGAATCAGAGCCGAACCTCGTATGTCGTCGGTGCTCCAATGCTCGTCGAAGGGCTTTGCGCAATCGCACTCTTCATCGACCCACCTGGCGACTCGTCACGGCTGTTGCCATTCATCGGCGGTGCGTTGCTTGCAATCGTGTTGGTCAGCACAATCGCATTGCAGGTCCCACGGCACGCAGAACTCGCGACAGACCTCACACAGTCAGAGATCGATCGCACCGTTCAACGGCTCGTGAAATCGAACTGGATACGCACCATTGGCTGGAGTGCGCGAACTGTCATTGCAGCGGTGCTTGTGAGCCAAGCAGCCTCGGTCTGAGGGCGCGAGCGGCCGGAGGGCCGTTGGCAACTGCGTTAGTCAGCCACCGAAGGACGAGGGCAACCCCCGCACAACTCGCTCACCAATTTCGCGAAATGCAATGCGGTGCGGTCCTCGAGATACGGAGCGACAATCTGAACGCCGATAGGCAATCCGGCCTCTGACATGCCGACCGGAACCACTGTCGCTGGAAGGTACGCAACTCCGGCTGGTCCGACCCAGGTGAACAAATCGGTGTAGGGGCGCTGCACGCCATCGATCATCACAGTCCGATCGAACTGTGGTTCGGAATGGTCGTGTTCGATCGCATCTCGCGGTTGAACAGGCATCAACATGATGTCAAAGTCGTGGAAAAACTCTTCCCACTGCTTGCGAATTTGCAGGCGTCGTTCGTGGTTGCTCAGCCAATCACGATGCCGCATCGCTGTGTTGCGCTTGACGAACCCGAGAGGCGTATCCGAAGTGTCAGCCGCCATGTGATCGAGTTTCTCTCGCGGATGTCCACCGGAGAGCGCCCCGTAGAGAAGGCGTTGGAACACGTCGACAGCCTTCTCGAGCGTGAATCCGGGCCGAGCCCCATCATCAACCGGCACACCGTTCGAATTGAGTGTCGATACCAGCGAAGACAGCACTCGCTTCGTGTCGCTGTCGACAGGGCTTGATGGGTCGTCGATCCATGCTGCGACACGCAGATCACGTGAGGATTCTTGGCGTGGTGCTGGAAGGTCAATCTTCCAACCTGGAGCGTTCCAGCGGTCCGGACCGGTAAGCACATCCATTGCGAGTTCGAGGTCTTCGACATGGCGAGCCATCGGTCCGGTAACGGCGATGTCCGCCTGGCTGTAGGTGCCGGGCATCCCAGGAATCTGCCCATGTGATGGAACGATGCCAAACGAGGGCTTATGCCCAACGACGCCGGAGTAGTGCGCAGGTACGCGAATTGAGCCACCGATATCGCTGCCAACTTCGAGAGCGCTGAAGCCCATCGCAAGCGACGCAGCCGAGCCGCCTGACGAGCCACCACAGGTGCGGTCGGGGTTGAACGGGTTCAATGTTGTGCCATACACGTCGTTATATGACTGAATGTCGCCAGCCCAGATCGGCAAATTGGTTTTACCCCAGATGACTGCCCCAGCATCCCGTAGGCGCTTGACGGGGTCGGCATCTTCGGGTGGGACAAAATCTGCGAGCTCAGGCGCCCCCGAAGTGGTGATACAACCCTCGGTCTGGAACGAGTCTTTGACGGTCATCGGTAAGCCATGAAATGGCCCAAGATCTTGACCAGACATGATGGCAGCATCAGCGGCGTCAGCATCCGCGCGTGCCCGATCAAGATCGCGTCGAACGATCGAGTTAATTGGGCCATCGAGTCGGTCGGCTCTCGCAACCATGTGCTCAAGCACCTCGCGGCTCGAAACCTCTTTGGCAGCAATTCGCTGAGCCGTCTCAGTTGCTGACCACCAATGCATGTCGGAATCTGACATTGCGAACCCCCATCGCGTGTGACGTCTTACGACAAGTTTGACTGCGCACGAATCCAATCGACGAGTTCGGCTGAAAGGACCGGTGTGAACCATTCAACAAAGGTGTTCGAGAGGTGATGGCTATCTCGATAGATGAGAATGTCGCCGACAACAACGGGGCAGCGGGTCGTATCTGAGTCGTCATTGGGAGCGACATCAACACATAGCCAGACATGTGGATCGATGACGCCGACAGACAGCTCATCGGCGATCGAGAGCGCAACATTGCGCACTGCCCGTTCGGTGTTACGCAAGAGGCCAGGTTCGCAAGAGGTGAGGTCGTTTTTGTGCGAAACAGCGCACGCCGGAGTAGCGCTATACGGGTCGGGGGAATCGAGCATCAAGATCGGCTCCATTCCGGCATCACGAAGCCGAGTGAAGAACGGTGGAAGGTCACGCTCCCAGACGCTTGCTGGCACCGCCTCGCGTGTCGATGCCTCGAGCAGCCCCCAGTGCTGCGACATGATCACCACCTCGACACCCTCTTGTTGAAGATTGTCAATGACGGCATCTCGCCAGGACGCACAATGAGTAAACACGGCATCAGCGCCGCGATTCCAGGTGACGACGTCGAGCAACGGGCATCCACCTTGGGTGTGTGAAATGAGACGCCATCCGTTCTCGACAGCCATCGTGTTGATGGCCGCGAACCACTGTGCCGCATGGCTGTCACCGATGAGCCCAATCGTGAACTCTCCTGAGAGATCGCCGAACACGCAGCCATCGGCAAGAGTTGGCGTCATGAACTGGTGACAGTTTGTGTCGTACAGCGTGCTGGTGTCATTTACGGCGTTGTAGATATCGGGTCGCACAT
>JALRDI010000110.1 GCA_023257035.1 Ilumatobacteraceae bacterium
CCCGGCACCTCCCAGCTCGAAGCTTTCGCCGGCTGGCAGCACCGGTCGAGCGAGTGGAGTGGCGTCAAGAGTGCTGAGCAAGAGTTCGACATCAACCGGTTTCGTGGTGAGACCACCCCGAACCACATTGTCGCTTGACGCCATTAACTCAATGCCCGTGCCAGAGACGTAAGCATGCAGGTTTCCCGCCTCGAGACGCAGTGCCTCGCCGGGTTCGAGAGTGACAAGGTTGAGCAAGAGCGTGACAGCAACGCTGGGCTCACCTGGATACATCGCATCAAGACGTGAAACGAGAGCAGACTCCGGTCGTGCTGATCGCGCACACGCATTGACGATCGTTTGAGCGTCGAGTCGACCGAAATACAGATCTGCGATCACCGATCGCGGGCCGCCAGAAATCAATTGCTCAGCAACATCATCAAGACCTACTTCACGCAACAGGGCAACACTCTCATCGATGGGGCGAATTCCGCAGAGCGCAATGAATTGTGTCGTTGCAACAAGAAGTTCCGGTTTTGGATGCGGGTCGGCAAAGTAGCCAGCAGCAAACCCGTGAGCCGCCTGTTCGGTGTTTGGATGCGTCTGCAGCGAGAGAGGACTACCCGCTGACAACAACTTCAACAAATAGGGAAGCTCCCCGGTGACGGTTTCGAGCGCTACACCATCTTCAAATGTTGTAGGCCCCCGATGGTGAGTGCCCAACCAATATTCCGCCCACGGTTGACCGTCAGGCGTCGCGCCAAGAAATTCAGGAATTGCGTCAGTCGTGCCCCAGTCGTAGTGCTGAACGACGCCGGTAATTGGCCGCATTAGGTGAACGATACTCCCGAGCGAATTTTCATTGACGGCACACCTGTCAAAACAGGCGCAGCTCATCGGGTGCGAGACCTCGAAGCGCGTCGTAATCAACCTCGACACAGCGATAGCCACGAGATTCGGCAAGAACTCTGGCCTGGGGCTTGATGACCTGGGCAACAAACATGCCACGAACATCTCCCAGCGATGAGTCGAGATGGAGGCGTTCGATATAACGGCTGAGCTGCTCGACACCATCGATCTCACCGCGACGTTTCACCTCGATGGCAACCACGCCATCTTCAGCGTCGCGACAGACGAGATCAACCGGTCCGATCGCAGTCGGATATTCGCGACGAACGAGTCGCAGACCATCCTCCATCACCTCAGGCGAGGCGGCGAGTAGCTCTTGCAGGTGGGCCTCAACGCCGTCTTTGGTGAGTCCTGGATCTTCACCAAATTCATGTGAGACTTCATCGAGTACTTCCGCGAGGTTGATCGTGAGCGTTTCACCTTTTGGGTTGGTGACGACCCAGTGATCGCCATTGTCAGTCAGGGTGTTTGGCGAGTTCATCCAGTTGAGTGGTTTATACGCACCGCCGTCAGCATGAATTGCTACGCACCCGTCTGCCTTTACCATGATGAGTCGAACAGCTTCGGGAAGGTGAGCAGATAAACGGCCGACATAATCGACCGAGCACCGAGCAATAAGAATTCGCACGCAATGAAACTAGACGTTCGCCGAACGTCGCGTGCGCTCAACGTGAGAGCGCATTCGCTTCTGAATGAGTTCTCTGCGCTCTTGAAGTTCTCGATACGTGAGGCGATCGGTCGACAGGTCGACGCCAAAGCCGGCTTTCACGCTGTCGAGATTGACCTGCATATTCGCTGCGTCAATTCCGATCTCGGTCATGAGACGCTCACCATGGCGTGACGCAAACATCATTGAAATGTTTGCCACCTCAGCCAGGAGGTCAAGGTCGGGCGCAAGTCGCGCGATCGCTCCGTCAAGGAACACCATGTTTTTCACATACAGCATGAGTTCTTTCGGAAGGCGAGCACCATACGACAGCAGGGCCTTCACCACGCGCTGTACCTCGGCAACCATTTCTTCGCCGCTGAGAGTCGTCGGGTCAATTGGCGCTTCGTCAAGACGAAGGTCGTGAATGACCGCTTGAAGGTCGGTGTCGAGAGGAAGAGCGCCAAGGTCACGAAGAGCAGCCATCTGGCCGGTGAGATCATTAGTGGTGGCGGTCATCATGAGTCGAAGGAACGCCCGGCGGCGATCATCATCTAATCGGGCAG
>JALRDI010000122.1 GCA_023257035.1 Ilumatobacteraceae bacterium
TTGCCCGATCGCTTCGAGACAATGAACTGCGGTCAAGTGTTGACGGAACAACAAGGTTGGCGAATGCCCCCTCTTCCTCAATTCGCCGAAGGAGAGTCAACGCCAAACGACGCGGGTCATCGCTCACTCAAACCACTCGCCCTCGTCAGGGCGTGCGCCACGAACCCAGTCTTCAAAACTCATCTTGGGTTTGCCGGCCGGCTGAACCGAAACAGGAATGATGTTGCCGTCAACCACTTCAGCATCGTGAATACGAAATCGTTCGCCGCGCCACGTCGTCCAGGCACCACCAATGCGAACCGTCCGAAGAATGGCTTCGTTCGGTTGGGTCCAATCAATGTGTCGATCTTCAGTGGTCATCTTTGCTGCATATGTCACTTCGCCAACCTGAGGGGCCGGTTCACCAAGCCCATTCTCCAAACATGACAACAACAACCTGGCACCGATTACGCCCAGTTCAGTTGTTAACGATGACGCAGTTATGTCTCCCGTAATCGGCAACGATTCCGAGGCGTACACACCGCCTGCATCGAGGGCTTCAACGACTTCCATCACGCACACACCAGTTTCAGAATCACCCGAAAGAATTGCCCGTTCTACTGGGGCTGCACCGCGCCAGCGGGGCAATAACGAGAAATGAAGGTTGACCATTGGAACAACGCTCAGAACATGAGGCCTGATGATCTCGCCATATGCCACGACCACTCCGAGGGCCGCACCACAGGTCGCAGCGTCATTTGTGTCGTGGCTCACTGGGAGTCCAAGTTCGACTGCCGTGGCTCCAACTGGAGTAGGAGATGTCGCTCCCCCGCGACCTCGACGACGATCAGCGCCAGTGATCACCAATCTGATGTCATGCCCAGCTGACACAAGGGCCCTCAAAACATCAGCAGAAACCTCAGGGCTGCCGAGAAAGACGAGTGATGGGTGTGCGCTCACCGCAACGGAAGTCGACGGAACCCTCGACGTTCAGGTTCGGGAGCGCTCAGTCGACGGTATTCGGCAAGTGCCTCTTTGCGTTGTTCCGACGTCATTCGGTCAAACATCAAGACACCGTGAAGATGATCAAGTTCGTGCTGATACATCCGTGCTTCGAGGTCATCTGCCTCTCGTTCTACCTCATTGCCATCCAGGTCAAGGCCACGCAGCAGCACCCTTCGAGGGCGAACAATCTCAACGTACAAACCAGGGATTGAAAGACACCCTTCGTCGTACACCCATTCACCATCTGACTCAGCGATTACCGGATTAAAAATTACTTCTCGGCCTTCATCGAGGTCCCAGACAAAGATCTGCTTCTGAATTCCGATTTGCGGTGCAGCAAGTGCAATTCCACCGTTGCTCGTTTCCAGCGTGTCAAACATTTCGTCGACAAGTCGAATGAGTCGACCATCGATGTCTGTGATCGGCGCGGCCTCAGATTTTAGGACCGGGTCACCAAAGGTGCGGATTTCATGCGCCATACGTGGCAGGCTACCTTTCATCGCCGCTCACTACTTTGACGAAGCACCCGATGCTGCACGGGACCCTCAGACTGTCGAGGTCCTCCTAGCCGATCTCGCGTTTACATTTCAGACCGATCGCGGAGTGTTTAGCCATGGGCACCTTGACAGTGGCACTGCATTCCTCCTGCAGCAGGCACCACTACCTCCAGAGAGCGGGACGTTCGTCGATATCGGATGTGGTGCCGGACCAATTGCACTCACTCTTGCATTGAGATCACCTGGGGCTTGCGTTGTGGCCGTCGACCCAAACGCTCGCGCTCGAGAGTTAACGTCCGGCAACGCCGCGACAAACGGGGCAACCATCACAACTCTGCACCCAGATGATGTCCCGAGCGATATGACTGTCGATCTCATCTGGTCGAATCCACCAATTCGGATTGGGAAGGCTGCTCTTCACGATCTTCTCAAACAATGGCTACCGAGGCTGTCTGACAACGGCCTTGCTGTTTTTGTGGTGAACCGCCACCTTGGAGCTGACTCACTCCATCGATGGCTGGAGAACGAAGGGTGGCTGGTCAATCGACTTGGTTCTCGTGCGGGTTTTCGCTTGCTAGCAGTTCAGCGCAAACCGATCTAGCGACTTGGATTGACCGCCACTCGGAGCTTCCCTTTCGTGGGCCGCTTGCCGACTGCTAAGGCGTCAGCAAGAACCTCAACATCAACTGCACGAACTTGACGGCGGTCACCTGCACCGCCGACGCGCACGGTATTCGGTAACGAGTCAACAAATTCGCTGGCCGACCCACCCTCAATCACTGCCATCGCCCCATACGGTGGAAGCGACAGTGCTTTGCGCTGCGCGCGTTCAGACTCGGTTGCTGCCCCGATATCGGTCTGTCCAATCGATGCGAGCAACTCATTATGAGGATCGCTGGTTTGCAGGATGAGGCGTCCACCTTCGCCCCGACGACCAACGACACGAGCTGCTCGTGC
>JALRDI010000134.1 GCA_023257035.1 Ilumatobacteraceae bacterium
AGGTGGACCTGATGACCGTTCTTTCAGGTCAGCTCCGGCACAGAACGCTGGTCCTTCATGTCGAAGAACGATCGCCCTGGCATCTTGGGCTTCTGCCTCATCGAGCGCTGTGTGGAGCTCCGCGAGAAGCTGGCGAGAGAGCGCATTGCGGTTGTGCTGTGAGTCGAGGGTGATGGTGGAAATGCCCTCAGAGGATTCATGTCGGACGATCTGGGCGTCGGTCATGGAGATGACGGTAGTCGTCGACTGTTAGCTGTCAGCGATTGAACGCAATAGTGATTCAGCTTCTGAGCGCTCACGTGTTCTTCTCATTGGCGGGAGAGCAGAGATGATATCCCACCGGTAACGGGCGGTACCAAGACGTCGATCCATGACGGCGACCACGCCACGGTCATTGTCGGTTCGAATGAGTCGGCCACTGGCCTGGGCAAGCATTGTTGCGGCCCGAGGAAGATCGATCTCCATAAATGCCCGCTGGCCGATGAGTTCACGCCGTGCCCCAAGGAGCGGGTCATCGGGGCGAGGGAATGGAATCCTGTCGATGACGACAAGGGACAGCGTCCGCCCTGGGACGTCGACCCCTTGGAAGAGGCCTGCAGTGGCGAATAGGCAACTGTCTTCATCGGTTGCAAATTCGTGAATGAGGGCCGGTTTCGGAAGGTCGCGTTGGGTGAGGATTCTGAATGGCAGCCGGTCGCGCATCGCCTCTGCGGCTTCGTCCATCGCTGACCAGCTGGTGAAGAGCGCAAGGGTTTTACCACCGGCTGCTGCGATGAGTTGTTCGAGGTCGTCGTGCATTGCTGCTCGAAACGACGGGTCGTTCGGTTGTGGCAGATGCATTGCGCAATACAGGAGTGAATTTGCCTCGTAATCGAAAGGGCTACCCACATCAACAAACTCTGCACCCTCAAGGCCAATGCGTTCCGCCAGGTTCATCGGCACAGTTGCGCTCGTGAGAATCGCGGTTCGTTGGGACCATACGCCTTCGGTGAGGGTCGGTCCGACATCGAGTGGCGCGAGTTCGAGTCGTCGCGAGCCAGGTGCCCCCGACACAAAGATGACATCGTCGGCAGATGGGCTGAGAAATCGGTCAAGAGTTTCAATTGTCCGCGTGAGGGTGACTTGTGCTCGCAGGCGCCGCTGCTGAGCATCGAGGTCATCAATGGAAAGTTCTGAGACAAGGGTGAGGGCGCGGTTTTGCGAACTTCTCACTGTCGATAACAACTCACTCATCGCAGCCGGGAGCGGAGGCAGAATGCGCTCGCCGGAATACGGCTCGAGGAGAGCCGTCAGGTCGTCTGCCTGAGCGCTGAGTTCTGCATCGAGATCAGGGTCGACAACGATTCGTCGCACTGTCGTCGCAACGCGTGCGAGCCGTCCGGCACTGAGCTCAACGCCAACCGTGTCGCTCATCACATCTTCGAGAACGTGGGCTTCATCGAAAATGACGACCTCATGGTCGCCGAGAATTGCACCATCAGCGGCAATGTTGAGGCCGTAGAGATGAGCATTGACGACAACGATGTCTGCTGTCGCGGCATTATGCCGAGCGATTTCGGCGAAGCAGGTCTCGCCGTTTGGGCATTGATTAGCACCTGGGCATTCGTCTGACGACACGGTGACGGCTCTCATGGTGCTCTCGCTTGGCGACCAATCGAGTTCGGTGAGGTCTCCGTTCACGGTGGATTCGGCCCATTCCGCCAACCGTTCGACCTCTCGTCGACCATCATCGTCGATTCCTTCGAGCGAGAGTTGGACACGATCGGTCGATGGCAGACCACCGATTTCTGCGACGCGTTGTCGACAGAGGTAATTCGACCGCCCCTTCAGCACCGCCCATGTGAACGAGTGGTCGGTGGTCGCTGCAAGTTGCAACTCAAGGAACGGGAGGTCTTTGTGTGCGAGTTGGTCCTGCAATGCCTTTGTCGCGGTGACAACAACGGTCGATGTGCCGGAGACAACGCTCGGAATCAGGTATGCCAGTGTCTTTCCGGTTCCTGTTCCTGCCTTAATAACTGCGGGTTTGCCACGCCTAATACTCGTGTTGACGAGCGAAGCCATCTCGCGTTGACCTTGACGATGTTCGGCGTTCGGAATCGCTGCGGTGACCGCATCGAGTGCCGCAAGGACGGTGTCGTCGGTGGTCACGAGGCTCCGACGAGCGAAAGTGCTGTGTCGAGCTCACTCGCACTGAGGTCAGGCCACGGGGTGTCAGTGAAATGAATTGCGCTTCCGGCACCTTGCCAGAGCAAGAAGTTTGAGACGCGGATCTCGCCACTCGTCCGGATCATGACGTCAACGGGCGGCAAATCGGGATCATGAAGTCGCTGCGTCATCGTGTTGATGTCGATGTCGACGCCTTGACGTCGAGCTATGCGGGCGGCATCCATCATCTCGAACCTGCTGCCGTAGTCGAATGCGACGGTGAGCACAAGCCCGGTGTTGTTGGCGGTATCGGCAATTGCTTTTCGTATCGCTCGTTGTACGAATCTGGGCGTTCGAGATTCGGCGCTGTCGAATGGGCGACCGATCCATCTGATGCGAACGTTGTTCTCATTGAGTTCTTCGATGCGTCCGAACAGTCGCTCGTGAAGTCCGAGAATGTGTCGAACCTCGGCTCGTGGTCGTACCCAGTTTTCTGTAGAAAAACCAAACACTGTGAGCCAACCGATATCCCGCTGGACCGATGCCCGCACGATCGATGCGAGATTTTCCTCACCAGCCGTGTGGCCTGCGGTTCGGGGGAGCTCCCGAGATTCAGCCCACCGTCCATTGCCGTCCATGATGCAAGCGACATGGTGCCGGCCGGTCGGAAGAGTGTGAAGTTCAGGGTTCATGGACACCAGTGACGTTATCCCGGCGCTTTGTGCCCTTTGGGGAGGGGTAAAGAATGAAACAATGTGTCAATGGATTCGTTTGGCAACGGACATGACGCGCAGGTCACCGCGGATTCACTTGGGCTGCGTCATGTGTTGATTGTCGGTGGATCATCTGCGCTGTGGGCTGGCCGCAGTCGGGAGCGATGGCTTGAATCAGCTCGCGAACTTTCAGCAGCGGCAAGCGCGTATGGCGTGAAGTGGTTGACGTTACGTCCGTATGGGGCGCTTGGCGAAGCAGCTATACAGATTGATGTTGACCACGTGGTTCAACTCGAATCGTGTGGAGTCGTCATCGATCCGACCTCAGATGGCCGTCAGCGTCTAGTAGATGCGTTTCGTTCGATTGGAGAGGGCCCGATTAACGAGGCATCGGTGGCAGGTTCGCTCTACGAGCCTGCTGACGGCGAACCAGACCTCGTTGTGATCTGTGGAAAGAGCGACCGTTTACCCCCATCACTCGTGTGGGAGTTGGCGTATGCCGAACTTGTTTTCACGGACACTGACTGGGGTTCGTTTGCCGCTCAAGATGTAGTTGCGGCAGTTGCGCAGTTTGGGCGACGACGACGCCGGTTCGGCGGGCTTGACGCATGAGCTCGCCTGCAGTCGCAAATGGCGAGCTGTACCGAGATAGGGGAGTAATTCTTCGCACGTACAAGTTGCGAGAATCCGATCGGATTGTGGTGCTTCTCACACAGCGGTACGGGAAGGTAAGAGCAGTTGCGAAGGGTGTGCGGCGGACGAATTCGAAATTTGGCTCTCGTCTCGAACCGATGAGCCATGTCGAAGTATTGCTTCGAAAAGGGCGCGACCTTGATCTCGTCAGCCAAGCAGAGTCAGTTGATGCGTTAACGCCGATGCTGTCGTCTCTTAATCGAGCGGCCCAAGGCATGGCGGTTGTTGAAGCCGCCGATCAACTCTCGCTCGAAGGTGAGCCCGATGAACGCCTCTATACGATGCTCGTTGGCGTTTTGCGGACTATTGCAGAATCTCCATCACCACTCAACGTTGCGGCATTCTTCTGGAAAGTGCTCGCAATGTCAGGTTTGTCACCGGTGCTTGACGAGTGCGTTCGATGCGGTGAGCAAGATGGGGGAGAGACTGCGCTCGTTGCGTTTGACCTCAATGAGGGTGGTGCGTTGTGCCGACGGTGTCGTTCGGGAGCATCAATTTCCCCTGCAGCGCTAGAGATAATGAGAGACATCCTCGGCGGTCGTCTTCGACAGGCGCTGGCTCTTGAAGAGTCGCCTGCGACGGGTGAAGTGACGGCACTCGCGACACGAGCGCTAGAACATCACATTGAACGACGG
>JALRDI010000166.1 GCA_023257035.1 Ilumatobacteraceae bacterium
AGGGCCTGCTTGACGCCCACCCACGGCTCACGGCCCTCCAGGATTGCGGCGATGAACTCGGTCGTGAGGTGGCCGTGCGAGCCCCCGTGCCCGCCGCCCTCGACGCCCGGCGGCAGCGCGGGGCGCGCCGTGTCGACCTCACCGGATTCGGCCCGTACTATGGCGACACCTGGTCGAGCCTCGACGACTTTGAGAACTCACTCATTAAGGTTCGTGACGAAGAGGCCGACTTCTATGTCACCTTCCATCAAAAAGGCGTCATCGAAGGCCGCGAGCGGTTCCTCGAAATGCTCGATGCGTACCACGGCGTCATCCACCGCCGTCATAGCAACATGTTGGAATATCTCGCAGAGCCACGCACTGTTGCAGAGATGGTGAAACACCGTTTCGTCTACCGACCCCATGTCGAGATGTCATTTTGCGATTCGATTGAAAAGCGAACTGCAGAACTACATCTCGCTCGCATGATCGAACGCGGCGAAGCCGCTGAAGTTGAGACGGGTCGTTTTCAGCGAACCGGCTGAACAATTCCGGCAACGGCATCGCGATACTCAGCAATCCGCGCAAGGTATCCGTCGACATCGGTGTCGCCTGCGTTGTGTGTTGCAACAGACAGATGGGTACACCCGAGGGCGCCCCACTTCTCTGCGTGAGAACGCCAGCGGTCGGGATCACCTCCGGCGTACTGGGCCTGAGCGTGAATCGTGAAGTTGCTCATGTCGAGTCCAATCTGTTCGCGAGTCGATCGAATCGTGTCAATACAGGCCGCTGACTTGTCGTTTGGTGAACCGAGAGGAATCCAACCATCGCCGAGACGAGCGCAACGCTCAAGAGCGGCGGGAGCTGATCCACCGAAGCTCACCGGAATCGGCGCCGACGGGCGGGGGTGAATGCTGGCGAGCTCCATGTTGTGGAACTCGCCATCAAACGAGAACGCATCTTCGGTCCATAACCGCTTCATGAAGACGACCTGCTCCTCAAGTCGTGGACCTTTCTGCCCGAACGGAACACCAAGAGCGTCATATTCGACTTTGTTCCAGCCGATGCCAACGCCAAGTCGGAACCGGTTATTCGAAAGCATCGCCACTTCAGCTGCTTGCTTCGCAGCAAGAGCGGCCTGACGCTGCGGTAGCACCATCACTGAGGTGACCAACTCAACATTTTCTGTGCATGCGGCAAGGTATCCGTACAGCACAAACGGCTCGTGAAATGCAGTGTCAGAGTCGTACGGACCCTTGAACCCCCCGGGCCGATCGCGCTTTGCACCCAACACGTGGTCATAAATCATGAGGTGGCCAGCACCAAGTTCTTCTGCCCCTTGAGCAAAGGCCTTGATTGCGCCCGGGTCAGTTCCAATTTCGTTGTGGGGGATGACGACACCAAATTCCATAACTGAAGGATCGCACATCGAGCCGCAGTTACCAGCCTCCGGAGCCGCCGCCACCACCACCGCCGCCAGCACCACCACCGCCGCCACCACCGCTCGAACCACTCGATGAAGGTGGAGTTGATGCAGCTGTCAAAATCGCAAGGTAGGCGAGTGAGTCTTGAGAGTACGCAAGCTCGTCGGCGATCGCGAGGTTGTCCAGAGACTCAGCTGCTTTTCGCCACGCAGTTGCTTCGCCGAGCACCACCGCCCACGCCGAATATTCGCGAAGCACGCCCATTCGATGGGCCTCTTCAACGTGGCGCCCCTCACTTTGTGCAAGGAACCGGCGGAACGATTCCGTCTGCAAGTACAACGCCGAGCCGATTGCGGTTCTCGAAGGAATGCGTCCCTTCGTCGATATTGCTCCAAGCCAGAACCCGAGAATCGCGGTCACCACCAAGATGCCGATTGCGCTGTCGGTGATGGCATCCACCCAGCTCACCAAGTTCCCATTCTGATCCCTCATTTCCGATGCATCGAGAAGGAGTAATGCCCCAATGGAAGATGCCACCCAAATCCACGCACCAAACACCGAGGTCCGTTTGTTCCAGGCACGTAGGGGACTGTGCCACCACTGTTTGCCGTTGATTTCTTCGACGAGCGCCTCACGAATCTCTTTCCAGGTCGTTGCAAATTTTTCGGTGTACTTCTTGTACACCCGACGAGTGGTTGCGCCGTCAGGCATGAGAAGGTCGATCAGTTTGCGATCTAAGTCGCTCAACTCATCACGACTCACCAGCAACTCGATGTCAACGGCCTGCTTATTCTTCTCAATACTGATCGCCCCTGCGCCAATGAGCGACGACATCCATGTCGACTGAAGGTCAGTACCAAGATGCTCATTGAGAATGACGTTGCCCTCCCAGGGACGAATGCCCTTCGGCGCTGCAAACTCGACGGTCGCCATCTCGTACAAGGCCGAGTCGGTCACCCGGCTTGTCGGACCTCCCGCCACCAGTATCGCCGCCCCAGCAGCATCGGCTGCGCCAATGGTGTTCATTCCGCGACGGATATTCCGTAATACCGCGAGGCCTGCGGTTGAGATGATCACGAGAACGGCCAGAAACGGCAACACGCCGCTCGACGGCGGTTCGTCAGGCTCCGGCAACGGAATCGATATCTCCCCCATGCGCTCGTCAGTCAAAAACGCAAATCCTGAGATGTTCAACCCCGCGTTTGCCTCAAGTGGCTCAATGATGACTTCCTGGCCGTACGGAGTATCAACGAGCTCACATCCGCCAATTTCACCCCAACCACCAACAGAACACAACGGATCAGCAAGACGGAATCCATCAAGAATCACGTGAAAGCGGTCGGTCACCGGGTCTTCATCAGGGTCAATCAACGAGTAATTCAGCTTCCATTCATCGACAAACGCAAGCGGCAGAACATACGACAGCACGAAGCGATGCTGCCCATTTGATGTCACATCAGGATCTCCGACACGCATCTCGTAATAGCTGCCATCAAAATCGGTCGACAGCTGTGACGACATCGTGTCTGATTGAGCAGAGATATCAATCGGAATGCCAAGGTCGGTTCGGACATAACGGAGATAGCCACGCATCTGGTTGCGACCGAAGTTGATATCGACATATTCGGTGACCCGCATCGATCCGTCATCTGTGGGCGAGAGCACGATCGTCTTCGCATCGAAATCGACCACATCTTTTGGCACACCGAGCGTTCCGTTCGAAATCAACCCGAAGACAACGGCAGCAAAGACGGCAATCGGCAACAACTTCCAACGCAACGACATGAACAAACTGTAGGACATCGAGTTGCGCCGATAACCCGTACGATGACGGACATGACCGGAACACTTGTCATCCTCCGCCACGGCCAAAGCGAATGGAACCGCCTCAATCTCTTCACGGGATGGCACGACGTTCCACTCACCGAACAGGGCCTAGCTGAGGCTGCATCGGCCGGTCAGACCATGCGTGAAGAAGGACTCGTCTTCGACACCAGCCACACGTCGCTGCTTACCCGCGCCGTCGTTACTCAACATCTTGCGCTCGAAGCGATGGGACAGGTGTGGTTACCCGTCGAACGTCATTGGCGTCTCAACGAACGCCACTATGGCGCACTTCAAGGTCTCGACAAGATTGCGACCACCGAACAGCACGGTGCTGAGCAAACTCATATTTGGCGACGCAGCTTCGACACGCCGCCACCAGCTGTCGATACATCGAGCCCCGAACACCCAGTGAACGACCAGCGCTATCAGCATCTTCCTGCAGATGTGCTTCCCGGCACCGAATGCCTTCGCGATGTCGTCGCTCGAGTCTTGCCGTACTGGTACGACCGGATCGCGCCACAACTGCTTGCCGGCCAGAATGTGCTCGTTACCGCCCATGGCAACAGTCTTCGCGCTCTGCTCATGCACCTCGAAGACGTTTCTGCAGAAGACATCGCAGACATCAATATTCCGACCGGCGTGCCCCGCCGCTACACCTTCGAAAATGGCCTCAACGTTGCATCTGCTACCTACCTCGGTGATCCAGCAGTGATCGCTGCCGCCATTGAAGGTGTCGCCCACCAGGCCGGCACCCACTGACAAATCGGTCCGGGTTGGCCGAACGACCTGTAGTTCTGCGCGCAAAACGAACTAGCGTAGGAATCGCATGGCTACGCAGACGGAATCAACGACGAGCAGCGACAAACGGCTAAAGCCTCACCAACTTTCGCTTGGGCTTGGCATCGGAATGGGTGCCTTCATTCTTCTTTCAGGCGTGCTGCCACAGATCACGCACTGGCACAACGAAAATGAAGTTCACCGCACCGTATTCGGCAACATTCCAGGGCCGATTCAGATCGCGTTCTACACCCTCATCCCCGTGATGGTGGTTTGGGGAGCGTTCCGCTTCGCAGATCGCATGAAGAACTGGGAACGTGGCGCCGTCGCTAAGCGTCGCACCACAGCGAAGAACGCCAAGCGTCGCGCTGCAGACTTCCGCGCCGGTGTGTACATGCGCACACTTCTTCGCGACTCTGCTGCCGGCCTCATGCACTCAATGATCTACTTCGGATTCTTGGTGCTCATGGGTGTCACCACAGTGCTCGAGATCGATCACCAGATGCCTGAAAGCCTGAAGTTCCTGCATGGCACGACCTATAAGGCATACGCACTTGTCGGCGACCTCGCTGGCACAGTCTTCACCCTCGGTGTCATTTGGGCGATCGTCCGTCGTTATATCCAACGGCCCTACCGCATTCGCATTAAGACCAAGGCTGAGCACGGCGTCATTCTCGGAACCTTCCTTGCAATTGGCGTGACCGGCTTCGTCGCTGAAGGTTTCCGTATCGCTGTCGAGGGAATGCCTGACTACGAGAAGTTCTCATTCGTTGGTTACCCGCTCGCAACAGCCTTCGACGGCATGTCAGCATCAGCGATTAGCACCTGGCACCAATGGATGTGGATCGCGCACGTCGTAAGTTTCGTTGTCTTCTTGGCGATCCTTCCGGTCACCATGCTGCGCCACGTCTTCACCTCGCCACTCAACATGTACCTGCGTGACAAAGACCGGCCGAAGGGCGCAATGAAGCCCATGCCGAACCTCATGGAGACCGAGCTCGAAAGCTTCGGTGCATCAGTCGTCGAAGACTTCACTTGGAAGCAGTTGCTCGACACCGATGCCTGCACCATGTGCGGACGCTGCACCAGCGTGTGCCCAGCGCACGCGACCGGCAAGCCACTCGACCCACGTGAGATCGTGCTCAAGACCGGCGAGGTCATGGCTGCAACCGGATCTCCTCAGGTTTCACCTCCACTCGGTGTCGACGGCGAAATCAAGATCGGCGCAAACAGCCTCTTCGAGCGAATCACCGCTGAAGAAATCTGGTCATGCACCTCATGTAAGGCATGCGACGAGATTTGCCCGGTCAACATCGAGATCCTCGACAAGATCCTCGACATGCGCCGCTATCTATCGCTCATGGAGAGCAACTTCCCCACCGAACTCGGCAACGCTTACCGCGCGATGGAGAACCAAGGCAACCCGTGGGGCATGAACCAGGGCG
>JALRDI010000207.1 GCA_023257035.1 Ilumatobacteraceae bacterium
AAGGTGATGAGGTAGAAACCGCTTTTCCAATGTTCTGTCGTCGGACTCTCAAGGCTGACTGGCCATCCGCAACCCTGGCTATCTGCATCGTCGGGAGTAGGGTGGTAGGCGCCTGCGATCGGGTCTGAAGAAGACCACACCAGTTCGCGAGTCGCCCCCCAACGCTCAACGGTGACGGTGAACTCTGATGACTTCGTCGAAACGTGAAGTTCGATTGGAGACCCTGCAACCACACTGAATGTCGAGCAATAGCCCTCGATGTCGTCATAGAACGTGAGATCGTCAAGTGGTGCCGCCATGAGCCGATGGTACGCCGTTGGTGGCCGGCCGCTCGGACGCAACGAGGTGCGATAGGTCTTGACTTGTTAGTCGGTAACGGCGGCGACAGGGTCACCCCACCACGTGGTGGTTGCCCGAAGAATCTCGTTTCGTTCCATGCCGTCGGCGCCAAACATCTGAACCGATTGAGCGCGAGCAACACCGCGATAACGAGGGGCAATCTCGGTGAAGACTGGCCCGGCGATGTGATCGTCTAAGGCTTGCTGCGATGTGTATTGCTCAAGCAGTGCTCCAGACGTTCCGTCTTCGTTGACATACCAGTCGTACATGAGGGTGCCCGGTTCAGCACGGCTCGCTGTGGCCATTTCGGTAGCCATTGCTTCAAATTGTTCACGGTCTTCGAATGACCAGTGGATGATGACGGTGACCCAACTGCGCTTAGCCATAGTGAAGACGGTAGTTCGCAGCCACCCACGTTTAGATGTCGATGACCCCGGGAGGGGCGGGTCGGTCGTTCTCGTTCATTGCGGCCATGCGTCGGCGAGCCCTCATTCGCCGGCGCAGCTTCAACAGCAGCCAGATCACAACGAGTCCGGTGAGCGCCTCGGAAATTCCTGACGACCCTGCCGGCAAGATCGCATCGCCGATCATTCGTGCCAACGCCCAGAACGCAAAACCGAATCCGAGAATAAGAAGAAGAGGTAGCGACGCAATAAGGCAGCCCAACGCGCGGGGGCGCCCTCCAACTTGAACCTGGATTCCATTCACTACCAATACCCTAGGGGTCGTTGCTGGCATCCGCCGCGTGGCACGCTCATGTGATGGAAGTAGGGGAGAACGAAGTCGCCGGATTTGACGTTGAGACGATCAACGCGTGGCTGCCGTCAGTAAGTAGTGCGACTGGCCCATTTGAATGGACTCGTCTCGAAGGCGGACATTCAAATCTCACCTACCTCATCTCGGATTCCGCTGGGCGCGAATTCGTGATTCGTCGACCACCGCAAGGCGAGTTGCTGCCCAAGGCCCACGACATGTGGCGTGAATACCGCATTATCGACGGGCTGTGGCCGACTGCGGTGCCGGTTGCAGAGCCGGTCTCGTACCAGGATGACCGGGCGCTCTGCGATGTGCATTTCTATGTGATGGGCAAAGTGGAGGGCAATGCGCTGTACACGGGCGAAGAAGTTGCTGCGCTGCTTGACCCGCCGGCTAGGAAACGGGCAGGGGAGTCGTTTGTCGACACACTTGCGGCGTTGCACTCGATCGCACCAGAAGATGTTGGTCTTGGTGACCTTGGGCGTCCAGATGGGTATGTCGCCCGGCAGTTGAAGACCTGGTACGGCTCGTGGACAGCATCGGTCGAGGACGCAAGCTATGACGACCCTCGCACACATCAACTTCACGAGCTGTTGTCGGCAAACATACCCGAGCAGGGGCAAGGCCGTGTTGTGCACGGTGACTTTGGTCCTCACAACTGCCTCTTCTTGCGGGACGGCACCCTCTCTGCGGTGCTCGATTGGGAGATCGCAACCCTGGGTGACCCACTTGCTGACATTGCGTATTCGATTAACGCGTGGACTGAGCCAGGGGACAATATTGCTGAAGGAGTTGACGCTCCAACCGTGCTCGAAGGGTTCCCAAGTCGGCAGGAACTGATGGAACGCTACGCGGCCGCAACAGGTGCTGACCTCTCGCTGATGCCCTATTACCGAGCATTCAACTGGTTCAAGACTGCCTGCATCATTCACGGTGTGTACGCCCGTTACTGCGCCGGAAAGAAGAGCACCGAAGGAGTTGATATGGATCTTCTCCGCACTCGTATTGGCATCGCTCTCGACAACGCCGAATCGCTGGCCGCTGGCATTAATCCGTAGGTCGATGCGCTCCGACAGGCGACTGTCGCTCCAGCGTCATTGCGGTGTTCTCACTGAGACTAAGTTTTCTCTATGGGGCAAACACTTCGTATTGAAGAACTCGATGTGTGCTTTGGGGCTCACATCCACGATGTTTCTCTTGGGGCGCTTGATGCAAGCACATTTGCGCCGATTCGAGAAGCGCTTCTCGAATATGGACTGCTCGTCTTTCCTGGTCAACACATTTCTCTCGACGAGCAAAACGCCTTTGCGTCAATGTTCGGGTCACTCGAGTTTCCTGCGGCAGCAATTACGAACATCGATGACAACGGTGAGGTGTTGAGTGATCAGGGCCATGACACCGTGAAGTCAATTCGAGGTAACGAGGGCTGGCATCACGATTCGACGTATATGCCGGTGCAGGCGTTTGGTGCCGTGGTGTCAGCAGAGATCGTCCCACCAGATCGTGCGCCAACTGGCTTCGCAGACATGCGAGCTGCGTTCGCTGATCTCGATGAAGAAACGAAGAACTTGCTGAGGGGGCTCACGGCAAAGCATTCGCTCTTCTACTCCCAAGGTCGGTCGGGGTATCTGCCGACACCGAAAGACGACGGAAGCTATGCGATGTACGGCTATCACGACAAGCCAGTGCCTGTTCGTCCAATGGTGAAAGTGCATCCAGAAACCGGCATCGAGAATCTTCTCGTCGGTCGCCACGCCCATGAGGTGAGTGGACTCTCAGAAGACGAATCCGTTGCCCTCGTTGACCGCATCAACGATGCGGCCTGCACCGATGATCGAGTGCATTACCACCAGTGGGAAGTTGGCGATGTCGTGGTCTGGGACAACCGCCGACTCATGCATCGTGCAACCGAGTTCGATCTTTCGAACCCGCGGCGAATTTGGCACACCCGGATTGCGGGAAGCAACGAAACCGAACTTGCAGAGAACTATCGCTAGTTGACTGCTCGAGTCTTGTCACCCCAGTAGGGGATTCGAAGTTCTGTCTTCAAGATCTTGCCCGACGGGTTTCGTGGGAGCACATCAATTCGATCGACCGATGTCGGGCACTTGTAGTGTGCAATTCGCGACCGGCAGTATTCGATGATCTCTGCTTCGCTGGGGTCTGATCCATCACGTATCACGACGATCGCTTTGACGGTCTCGCCCCACTTTTCGCTCGGCACGCCGATGACAGCAACATCGTCAAGATCAGGGTGGCTCATGAGGGCGTTCTCGACCTCTGCTGGGTAGATGTTCTCGCCACCGGAGATGATCATGTCTTTCACCCGGTCGTGAATGTAGAGATAGCCGTCACGTAGATAGCCGGCGTCACCGGTACGGAACCACCCGACGCCGTCATCATTTTTGCCTTCGGGGAACACGAGTGCGGTGGCTTCTGGGTTCGCCCAGTAGCCCTCCATGTTCTGCCGACTCTTGACCCAAATTTCTCCGACCTCACCATCTGGCAACTCGGTCATCGTTTCTTCGTCAACAATTCGAATTTCGACATCGCCCCAAGCCTTTCCGGCGGAGCGGAGAAGATGAGCGTTTGGCCCGCCAGGATCATGGTCTGAAGCCGGCAGCGTGGTCACCCCGCCAGTGGTCTCAGTGAGGCCATAGGTCTGAACGAAGTCGCAACCCATGAGGTTCATTGCGCCAATCAGCGCTTCCTCGCTAATGGGAGATGCGCCGTAGACGACTGAACGCACAGACGAGAAATCGGTCTTCTCTGCATCGGGAACCGCCTGAATAAATTGGAGCACGGCAGGTACCAACAAGATATTTGTGATGCGCTCGGTATCGATGAGCCGAAGAATTTCAGCGGGGTCAACATCGCGAAGAATCACATTTGTTCCACCAAAGAAAAATGCGCAGACGCCCCATCCACTTCCGGCGATATGGAACAACGGCATCGACACCAGGTTCACCGAGTCGCTGTCAAACGACCATTCGACACCAGAGTTCGGGAGCATGCCGAACAAGTTCCGATTTGAGATCTCGACGCCCTTCGGAAGACCTGTCGTGCCTGACGTGTACAGCTGGTAGCAGGTGTCTTCTGGAGCGACATCGATGCCAGGGAACTCAGGCTCGAACGAATTCACCCACTCTTCCCACGTCGGGTAGTCGGTGTCGCCGGGGTCACCGAGCACGATCACGGATGTGGTCGAGGCCAGATTCATCTGTGCAAGATGCCCGAGAAATTCCTCTCCGATGAGCAGCACCTTGGCGCCCGCGTTATTGAGGATGTACTCCATTTCAGGTGCTGCAAGTCGCCAGTTCACGGCGACGGTCACTGCGTTCACCATGCCCGCTCCAAAGAGGAACGGGAAATACTCCCGAGAGCTTCTGTCAAGAAACGCCACGCGATCCTGTTCGTCGACTCCGGCATCGAGTAAGCCCTGTGCCGCCCTTCGGGATAGTTCGCGAAGTTCCTTGTACGTCCAGGTCACGCCCTCTTGAATAATTGCGGGTTTGTCCGGAAAGTTTTCGGCGTGCTGTTCAACAATGTCACCAAGTGACGTAATCATGATTTCCCCCCGAATGATGACGCAGAATTAGATCTGGCTGAGAATGACAATAGTTGGTCAGGTCGTTTGCAAATTTGACGGAAGACCCAACTATCGGTTCTTCCAATCGGGCATGTTGCCTGAGAGGAAACCTGCCATTGCGGCCTTCGAGTCGTCGGTTTGGGCAGCAAGGATCTGATTTCGATTTTCGATATCGATTCCCGCTCGAAGCGATGGTGTTTCAAGATTTGACCAAAGCACCTCTTTTGTCATCCAGACACCGAATGGGCTGTTGGCTGCAATTTCTTCTGCGACGTCGAGAGCGGTGTCCATCAACTCGTTAGCCGGTACAGATCGGCTCACGATGCCAAGGCGTTCTGCCTCGGCGGAATCGATGACCCGGCCGGTGTAAATGAGTTCCCATGCCCGAGAAACCCCGATGAGGCGGGGGAGCGTCCAGCTCACGCCGATGTCGCAGCCGGAGATGCCAAGACGAATGAATGCGGTGCCAAATTTTGCGTTATCGCTGCAATAACGGATGTCGCTCGCGCAGGCCCAGGCGAACCCTCCACCCGCTGCGGCGCCGTTGATGGCGGCGACGATGGGCTGGCGAATTGACCGCATCTTGTGAACGATCTCCGCGATGTGCTGCTGGACGGCCATGCCCTGCTGTGGGCCGCCGAACGATTCCGTACCCGGGATGGTTCCGTAGCCCTTGAGGTCGAGGCCAGCGCAGAATGCTCGACCAGCACCTGTCAGTACAACCGCGCGACAGTCGTGGTCATTGTGAATCGTGGTGAGTGCCTCATGGAGCGCATCGACGAGTTCAACCGTCAGCGTGTTCATGTCGTCTGGGCGGTTCAGCGTGATGCGGGTAATACCGGGGCGAGGCTGGTCGAGAAGGATCGGATCGCTCATCTCACGATCCTGACATCTGCATCATTGCT
>JALRDI010000241.1 GCA_023257035.1 Ilumatobacteraceae bacterium
ATGCCCCTGGGATGTGAAGCAGATGAAAGCTTCGATTAACCGGGCCCTCGTTGATGCCGCCTCAGTGAATTCCTCCGCGACCTGGGTGCTGTCGAACCATGACGTCGTCCGACATGCAACTCGGTATGGATTGCCAACGGGAACCGATTATCAAGAGTGGCTGATGAACGGCCCGGCCGAGCTGTGCGACCGAGCACTTGGCCTCCAGCGCGCCCAAGCCGTCACGATGATGCTGCTCGCACTTCCGGGGTCAACGTACATCTATCAGGGGGAGGAACTTGGGCTCCACGAAGTGCACGACCTTCCTCATGAGGTTCTTGACGATCCGGTCTGGCGCCGGTCGGAGAACACTCGCAAAGGCCGTGACGGCTGCCGGGTACCGATCCCTTGGGCACAGACCGGCCCCTCATTCGGGTTTGGTGATACCGATCCATGGCTTCCCCAACCCGTCGAATTTGGCGCCCAATCGGTTGAGGCACAAGATGGTGTTGAGGGTTCGGTGCTCGAGTTATACCGGTCGGCCATTGCAATAAGGTCGGCACATTGGGTCGACAGTGGAGACCTGACGTGGCTTGACCTTGACGAGGATGTGATTGCGTTTGAACGCAACGGCCTCGCATGTATTACCAACTTTGGCAGCCGCGACATCGGCCTTCCCGCTGGTGACGTTCTGCTCTCATCGGGCCACGACAATCGCGATGGTGTGATCGGCCCCAACACAACAGCCTGGATCAACCTCAACTAACTCGGTTAGGCACAGCACAAGAGCCGTGCATAGCCGAGCACCAGCTCTCAGCCGAATGAATTCAGAGCGTCGACCGTGATCTCAACGATGCGGTCGATGTGTTCCTCTGTGACCACCATCGGCGGAGCAAAGAGCAGTGCGTCAGCAACTGCAGGCCCTGAGCCGGCTGGATACACCCACATTCCTCGCTGCACACAGGCCTCGACCGCTTCGACAGCGGTAAGACCAGCAAGTTCAACCCCAATCATCAGGCCGCGACCTCGAATTTCAGTCACGCGAGAGTGCCCCGACAATGCATCAGACAATGCTGACTGCATCTTGTCGCCCATCACCCTTGCCTGATCAACAAGATGTTCACGCTCCATGATGTCGAGCACAGCAAGTGCGCCCGCGCACATGGCATCAGGTCCTGAGTAGGTGAAGAACATGACGTTTCCACCTGCATCAGAAATTGACCCTGTGACCTCATCAGATGCGGTAACCATCGACATTGGCACGTATCCCCCGCCGAGCCCTTTGGCTGACACGAGGATGTCGGGCTGAACTGGGTCGTGTTGGTGACCCCATGTGAGCCCAGTCCTTCCGAACCCCGTCATGACTTCGTCGGCGATGAAGAGCACTCCGTAGTGATGGCAAACCTCCATCACCTGTTGCCAGTAGTCGTCATTCGCAACGAGCGCACCCGCCGAAGCACCAATAATCGGCTCAGCCATGAATGCCGAGACTGTCTCAGGTCCGGCCGCTTCGATTGCAGCAGCCAACGCCGAAGCATCGTTCCACGGCACTTTTGGCCACTCTGCGAGCAATGGGTCAAGGCCTGAGCGACGTGCCATGTGGCCACCGATACCGAGTGTTGCAATCGTCGCGCCGTGGTAACTCGGGAGGCGCGCAATCACCTTATAACGCTGGTCATCTCCTCGGCTGAGGTGGTATTGACGTGCAACTCGAACAGCAGTGTCGGTCGCCTCTGATCCTCCGCCAGCGAAGTACACGTGTCCAAAACCCTCTGGAAGCCAGTTATTCACCAAACGGTCAACGAGTGCAACACGGTTTGGAGTCGCCCAGGTCGGCACCACGTAGTCGATCGATCGCATTGCTGCTGCCACTGCATCGGCAACTTCTGTCCGGCCGTGACCAATGTTGGTGACCACTGCCCCACCGGCAGCATCGATCACTCGACTTCCGTCCTCCAAGATGAGTTCGACGCCGTCGGTCTGAACGACAACTGGTGGCCGACTTGCTGGGCGCGTAAAGGGATAACGGTCAACCGAGGCTTCCGGAAGTGTCTGCGACATGGACGTCATTCTTTCATAACGACACGAGCCCCGCGCATACGCATCAAACAACTCGTCGAGCCTCGCCTCGTGCGCCATCTTCCGGCTCACGCCGACACGATCACATCTGGCACACTCCCACTATGAGCAACAACGAATTTGCAGGCCGCGTCGCCATCGTCACAGGATCATCATCGGGCATCGGTGAGG
>JALRDI010000310.1 GCA_023257035.1 Ilumatobacteraceae bacterium
CTCTGCCGCCCCATCAGAGAACCTGCCCTGCGGAGAGTCAACTGCAAGAACCTCGCCCGCAAAACGGCGACGCTGGAGCCGAGCCGCTCGATGAATGGTGTGCCCCTCAGGCACAGCGCTCCCAACGACAAGCCAGATCAACCAGCGAACACATCACTCCCAGATTGTGACCGAGGAAATTGTGTTGGGCTATTCCTTCTCACAACGCTTCGAGCATCGTGACATTTGCCATTCCGCCACGCTCACACATTGTTTGCAGACCACGCCCCTGGCCGCGGCGATGCAGCTCATGCACCATGGTTGTCATCAACCTTGCCCCCGTGGCACCCAACGGGTGGCCAAGCGCAATCGCTCCCCCATGAACATTGACCCGCTCCGAGTCGGCACCCAATGCTCGCTGCCAGGCAAGCACAACCGACGCGAATGCTTCATTGTTCTCCACGAGGTCGATATCTGTGATCGTGAGATTCTCTTTTTCTAAGGCTCGCTCTGTTGCAGGAATTGGCGCCGAAAGCATCTCTGAGGGGTCGGAAGCACTGACGCTCAAATGCGAAATTTTTGCGAGCGGCGAAAGTCCGTAACGCTCAACGGCGTCTTCGCTTGCAACCAACAACATTGCGGCCGCATCTGCGATCTGACACGACACTGCCGCAGTGAGTCGACCATTTGACTTGAGGGCCGGCAACGACCTCATCTTTTCGGCATCAGGCATGCGAGGACATTCGTCGCGTGAAAGTCCTGGCACCGAGACAATTTCATCATCGAATACCCCGCCGTCGATAGCGGCGAGAGCCCTGCGATGAGACTCGAGCGCAAATTGTTCCATGTCGTCGCGTGAAATATCCCAGCGCTGGGCGATCTGCTCTGCCCCATCGAACTGGTCAAACCTGTTATCGCCGTAACGCTTCACCCAACCAGGTGACGACGTGAAGGGGTCAAAATCGTCATCGGGCGGCACCGCAAAGGCCTGCATCATTGGCACCTGTGACATCGACTGAATGCCGCCCGCAACAATGACATCTGCCTGACCCGCCATGATCGCTTGTGCTGCGAAGTGCACTGCTTGCTGCGACGAACCGCAGCGCCGGTCGATCGTTGTGCCCGGAACATGTTCGGGCATGTCAGCCACCAGCCAGGCAGTTCTCGCAATACATCCAGCTTGCGGGCCGACCGAGTCAACATTGCCGATCATGACGTCATCGACCACCCTTGGGTCGATCGTTGAGCGATCGATCAACTCGGTAATGACAGCCGCCCCCAAATCAGCGGGATGCACGTCTGCGAGTCCTCCTCCAGCTTTACCGACTGGAGAGCGCACTGCTTGAACGATGTAGGTGGGAGTTCCTCGTGTTGCCATGACCAGCAACTTAGGAAAATGTCACCTCTCGATGTCGGCGAATTAATTCGCGCGAATGCCGAGTTTGAGAATCATCGGGCGGTCGGCATATCGAGCGATGCGTCACCCGGCATGCCCGACTCTGGCCAGCGCTGCGTCACCACTTTCGCCCTCGTGTAAAACTCAACTCCCTCTGGCCCATGCACATGGTGTTCACCGAACAGCGAATCTTTCCATCCACCAAACGAGTGGAATGCCATCGGTACTGGAACGGGGACGTTCACGCCGACCATGCCGACATTCACGCCTCGAACGAAACGACGGGCTGCGGCTCCAGAGTTTGTGAAGACTGCAGTTCCGTTTCCGTAGGGGTTGGCGTTGATGAGATCAATTGCCGAGTCGACATCATCGACACGCACAACCGAGAGAACTGGACCAAAGATTTCGTTGGTGTAGACATCCATTGAGGTGTCGACACGATCGATCACAGTTGGCCCGACGAAGAAGCCGTTCTCGAAACCGGGAACAACGAGACCTCGCCCATCGACACGGATCTCCGCGCCCTGTGCTTCGCCTGAATCGATGAATCCAACAATTCGATCACGACTTTCTGGAGTCACGATGGGCCCCATCTCGCTCGCAGCATCTCGCCCGGACCCAACCTTGACCGAACGAGCCTGCGCATCGACAAGCTCCATCAAACGATCAGCTTCGCTTCCGACTGCCACTGCAGCAGAAATCGCCATACAGCGTTCACCAGCCGAACCAAAGGCCGCTGCTGCGAGTTGTTCTGCCGCAAATGACATGTCCGCATCGGGCAGCACCACCGCATGGTTTTTCGCTCCTCCAAGCGCCTGCACTCGCTTGCGATTTGTGGTTGCGCGACCATGCACGTACTGCGCAATCGGAGTTGAACCGACAAATGAAACGGCAGCAACATCATTGTGATCGAGCAGAGCATCAACTGCGACTTTGTCGCCATGAACGACATTAAGGACTCCTGCCGGCAGGCCGGCCTCGGCGAACCACTGTGCGAGCATGACCGACGCTGACGGGTCTCGTTCAGATGGTTTCAGCACAAAGGTGTTTCCACACGCAATCGCAACCGGGAACATCCACATCGGCACCATCGCCGGGAAGTTGAACGGTGTGATCCCGACACATACCCCGAGCGGTTGACGGAATGTGTACGAATCGACGCCTCCCGACACCTGATCGGAATATGCACCCTTCATTAATGTCGGCAGCGAACATGCGAACTCAACGACTTCAAGGCCACGCTGCACCTCTCCGGCGGCATCAGACAACACCTTGCCGTGCTCGTCGGAAATCACTTCTGCGAGTTGGCCAGCACGGCTATTGACAATTTCGCGGAACGCAAACATCATTTTCGACCGAGCGGCAAGCGACTCCTCAGACCAGGTCTGAAACGCATTGCTCGCTGATCGAACTGCCTCATCGACAACTGCTTGAGACGCAAGCGACACCTCGGCTTGCACCTCGCCAGTCGCCGGGTTCCACACCGGTGATGGGCGGCCGTCACCACCACTGTCGGAGGCGTTATCAATCCAATGCGCAATGCGACGTGTTGCCATGTCGTCAGGCTAGGCGAGCACGTCACGCTACGTCGGCGTTGGCCCACTCACTGGTGCGATTCGTCGACCAGAAATGCGTCATACTCAGCACATGTCGAATGCCCCGGTAGTCAATATCGACCCGTCTGCGTTTTGGGACGATCCGTTCCCAGCCCTTGCTGAGATGAGAGCCACAACCCCGATCTGCTTCGTCCCTGAACTCAATGCGACACTCATCACACGACGTGACGACATCCATACTTGCGAGAAGAATGTGGCGGTGTTCTCATCAGACCAACCCGGCGGCCTGATGAATGTTCTGATGGGCCAAAACATGATGCGCAAAGACGGTGATGACCATCGCAAGGAGCGCTTCGTGTACTACCCAGCGATCAGCCCGAACAAGGTGAAGGCGTGGTGGGCATCAGTATTCGCAGATCTCACCAATATGGTGCTCGACGATCTCATCGACCGGGGTTCAGCTGACCTTGTGCCCACCTACGCAACCGCACTCAGCGGCGAGGCACTTAAGGCCATCACTGGGCTCACCAATGCAACGTTCCAAGAGATCAACGACTGGAGCCAAGCAATGATCGACGGCATTTCAAATTACGTCGGGGCACCCGAGCCAGAAGCCCGATGCAACGCCGCAACTGCAGCAATCGATGCTGCGATCGACGAGCGACTTCCTGAACTCGAACACACCCCTGACATGAGTTTGCTGTCGGTCATGCTGCAATCAGGCATGCCACTCGACCAGGTTCGAGCGAATATCAAACTCACCATTTCAGGTGGACAAAATGAGCCCCGCGATGCGATCGCCGGCGCGATATATGCGTTGCTCACAAACCCGGACCAGCTTGAACTGGTTCTCAACGGTTCAGTGACGTGGCAGCAGGTATTCGAGGAATACTGCCGCTGGGTTGCACCTATCTGCATGTCCCCTCGCCGCATCGCCCAATCGCACACCTTTCAGGGAGTCACTTTTGAACCCGAAGAACGAGTCATGTTCATGTTCGGGTCAGCAAATCATGATGAGGACTATTTCACGAACCCAGGGTCGTTCGATATCACGCGAGATGTCTCACCCAATCTCACGTTTGGGGCAGGTCCGCATGTCTGTGCGGGGGCTGCGGCGTCACGCAGCCTGGTAGGCGATTTTGCACTGCCACTCGCATTCGAACGGCTGCCCGATCTCCAACTTGACGAGTCTGCTGCGCCAACCCGCTTCGGCGGCTGGGCATTCAGAGGCCCTCTCAATGTGTCGGTGAAGTGGACCAGTTAGTGAGCCCACGCAACTGATACGTCGTCTGCGCCCGCATCGAAGTCACCGCCCCACCACCACATCACCTCTAATCTCCGATCATGCGTCTTGGATTTATCGCTGCAGCCCGAATCACCGAACGAGCGATTGTCGATCCGGCTCGCGATCTCGACGACATCACGCTCGCTGTCGTTGGGGCGAGAGATCTCAACCGCGCACAACAGGCCGCCACCAATTGGGATGTCGAACGTGCAGTGGGCTCATACGAGGAAGTCATCGCGAGCGATGACATCGATGCGGTCTACATCGCAACACCAAACGCGCTGCATCGCAAG
>JALRDI010000025.1 GCA_023257035.1 Ilumatobacteraceae bacterium
CTACTCGTCGATTGACACTCAGGTGATCATTACCGATGCTGCCTCGGCTGAAACCATCAAATACGCAGCAAATGGATTCCTTGCGATGAAGATTTCATTCGTTAATGCGGTCGCTGCAATGTGCGAAGCCGTCGGAGCGGACGTCGTTGATGTCGTCGAAGGGATCGGTTCAGATCGCCGAATTGGGCGGGAATTTTTGCGTCCAGGTCCTGGCTGGGGAGGTAGTTGCTTCCCGAAAGATTCGCACGCGCTCGTCCACGTCGCAGCGAGTCATGGATATGACTTTTCGATGATGCGCGGCGTCATTGAAGTCAACACTGAACAGCGTGAACGTATGGTCCGCAAAGTCCAACACGCCGCAGGAGTAAGTGACCTCAGCGGCACCACCATTTCGGTGCTTGGTCTCACGTTTAAAGCTGGCACCGACGACCTCAGAGATTCTCCAAGCCTTGCAGTGATTTCCCGCTTGCGTGAGTTGGGTGCGACCGTGAAAGCGTTCGATCCGACCACAACCGGTGCTCTCAGTGCGCTGCAGCAGTCATTTCTTGAGGGTATCAACGTCGAGCAATCTGTTGACGATGCGATAGCGGGAGGAGACGTGCTCGTCCTTCTCACGGAGTGGCCTGAATTCAGGTCACTTGACCTCGAACATACGAAGGGACTCCTGGCTGGTACCGCCATCGTGGATACCCGAAATCTGCTCGACCCTCAATCTGTGCGGGCGGCAGGGCTCCGTTATGACGGAGTTGGGCGACCCGAATGACAATGCTTCGACCGGGCTCAACGATCGTTGTAGCGGGAGGGGCTGGCTTCATTGGCTCGCACCTGTGTGACCGGTTACTTCAGGACGGCTATCGAGTGATTGCGATCGATGATCTGTCCACGGGAAACTCATCCAATATCGCGCACCTCTCGGCGGAAGATGGTTTCACGTTTGTTGAAGGCGACATCGTGAGCGACGGAACTTCCGCATTGCTCGATCGAGCTGTTGATCGTGAAGACGTCTCCGCAGTGATGAACTTCGCAAGTCCCGCGTCTCCTCCGGCATACCTTGAGCGCCCTCTTGAGACCCTCGCCGTTGGGTCGACCGGAACATGGAACCTCATCAACTACGCGCTCACCGTTGGTGCGCGGTTTTTCATGGCGTCAACTAGCGAGGTGTATGGAGACCCCCTCGAGCACCCTCAGGTCGAAACGTATTGGGGAAATGTCAACCCGATCGGTGAGCGCTCGGTTTATGACGAAGCGAAACGATTTTCCGAGGCGCTCGTTTCATCGCACCAGCGTTCGGTGGGCCTTGACGCACGCATCGTTCGAATCTTCAATACCTATGGTCCCCGAATGCAGCCAGATGACGGCCGCGTTGTGACGAACATGGTGCATCAGTCACTCGTAGGTAAGCCGCTGACGATTTACGGAGACGGGAGCCAGACGAGAAGTTTTTGCTACGTGTCCGACGAGGTTGATGGGATTGTCAGGCTGTTGCAATCTGATGTGACGAGCCCGGTGAATATCGGAAACCCGAATGAGTTCACTATCCGAGAACTCGCAACCGTCATTGCGGAAGTGCTCGAAGTTGAGCTCTCTGTTGAATACTTGCCGTTGCCCTCTGATGACCCGAAGGTTCGCCAGCCAGATATCTCGCGGGCGAGGGAGTTGCTTGGGTGGGAGCCACAGGTGCAGTTGGCGGACGGAATTCGCCGAATGGTCGAATCGCTCCGATAACAAGAGATCTCGGTGACCGGTCACGGTGAAATCTTGAGTCAACTCGTATAGTGCGTTGATGTGTCGCCGAGTCGCTTAATTCATAACAGGGTGGCTCGCTCGGTGCGTCCAGACGTCTTTTCGCAACGTCGAGACGAATTTCGATCGATTGTTCGGCGATCGCGTGAGGTAGTTCTTCTTGCGGCAGCTACCGGAATTGCAACAGGGCTATTTGTTCGCGGTTTCGAACTCGCTGTGCACTCTGTGTACGACCGATTGCTAGAAGCCCAGTTGTGGATGCTTCTCGCTGCACCGGTGACAGGTCTGATCGTTGCGGCGCTTTCGCTTCGGTATATCGGCGGGGGAGTGTCGGGCTCGACCTCGGATGAGTATCTGCATGCATTTCATGATTCGCAGTACCGACTGGGACCACGAGCTCTCATCGCGCGGGTGGTTGCAGCAATTGCGTCTCTCGGTACCGGTGGTTCACTCGGTCTCGAAGGTCCGTCGCTCTACGGTGGGTCAGCTCTCGGTTCACAGATCCAGCGCCGCCTCCCTGCGCCATTCCGTGGGAGTGACCACCGTACGTTGCTTGTTGCTGGAGCAGCCGCCGGCGTTGCCGCAATTTTTAAGGCTCCCGCAACGGGGGCAATTTTCGCTCTGGAAGTTCCGTACCGAGATGATCTTGCACGCCGCATGCTGTTGCCAGCACTCGTTGCGAGTGCAACCGGTTACTTCACATTTGTGTCGCTCAGTGACACCACCCCGTTGCTTGGTGGAACGATCATTCCGATTCCACAATTCGAAGTTCGCGACCTCTTTGGAGCCCTAGCGATCGGGGTTGCCTGCGCAATTGGAGCGCGAGCATTTGCCAAGCTCATCCGCTTTGCGAAGGCATTCTCAGTTCGTTCGTTCCCAATCAGAATCACCGTTGCGTCAGCGACGCTGATCGGTCTGGTTCTGCTG
>JALRDI010000079.1 GCA_023257035.1 Ilumatobacteraceae bacterium
CTTCGACGATTTTGATGGTCATCCCCATAATGTCCCCAAAACTTTTTGAGTCATCCACAAGTTTTCTGAGTTGTCCACTTTCGATCCACAGGGCGCGGTATTTAGGGTTGGTCAAGTTCGCAGCACCGGTGCGCGGAGGACTGTGTTGGGGGGTCGTGAGGTTCTCCGATGTGGGGTGAGAGTCCCTGAACCTGCGCACCGGTGCTGAGTTCAAACCGGGCGTCTGGCCAAATATTTCGACTTTCTTTGAGCGGTCGTTGACAAGGGCCTAACTACAATGATGTAATTGCAGACCGCCTTCAACACAACCAGTTGTGTCAGCGGTGAATTGAAAAGTCAGTGTTACCCAAGATCTTGTGTTTGGAAATCAGGGTCGATTTCCAGCCAATAGGGGAGAAGGCCACACCGCAGACATGGCGGTAGTCCTATCTTCAAAGTCAATGGGTGGGCGGAAATGGTTAAGGAAACGCAAGGAGTAGAACATGTCATTGGCATCAGAGAACACCACCGAACTCGCAGCCCCTGATGGCACTATTGGCATTTCTCGATTGTTTACTTCTCCGGGAGTAAACCCCTACGACGAAGTGGTGTGGGAGCGTCGTGACGCACGCATCACCAACTGGAAAGACGGCAGCGTTGCCTTCGAGCAACTCGACGTCGAGTTCCCAGAAACATGGTCGGTTAACGCAACGAACATCGTTGCGCAAAAGTACTTCAGAGGAACGCTTGGCACACCCGAACGCGAAACATCACTCCGCCAAGTGATTGAGCGAGTCGTTCGCACCATCACCACCTGGGGTCGAGAGGGTGGATACTTCGCAGACGATGCCGAAGAAGATGCATTTGCTGACGAACTTCGCTACATCCTCGTGACGCAGCGGGCAGCGTTTAACAGCCCTGTGTGGTTCAACATCGGTGTCCCAGGGGTGCGCCAGCAGGCGAGCGCATGTTTCATCTTGTCGGTTGACGACACGATGAACTCCATCCTCAACTGGTACCGAGAAGAGGGAGTCATTTTCAAAGGTGGCTCTGGCTCAGGTGTAAACCTGTCGAAGATTCGTTCCAGCGCTGAGCTGTTGGAAGGTGGCGGCACCGCCTCGGGCCCGGTGAGCTTCATGCGGGGCGCCGACGCATCTGCCGGAACAATTAAGTCTGGCGGCAAGACCCGCCGGGCAGCCAAAATGGCAATCCTCAACGTCGAGCACCCCGACGTTGAAGAGTTCATCTGGTGCAAGGTCAAAGAAGAACGCAAGGCACGCGTGCTTCGCGATGCCGGCTTCGACATGGACCTCGACGGTGCCGACTCGTTCTCGATCCAGTACCAAAACGCGAACAACTCAGTTCGTGTTTCCGACGAATTCATGCAGGCAGTTGTTGACGATGCCGACTGGAGCCTCGTAGGAGTGGTGACAGGTCAAGTCATCAAGACGATGAAAGCCCGTGACATGTGGCGTCAAATCGCAGAAGCTGCGTGGGAATGCGCCGACCCGGGTCTCCAGTTCGATACCACGATCAATCGTTGGCATACAGCAGCAACAACCGACCGTATCAACGGGTCGAACCCATGCTCGGAGTACATGCACATCGATAACT
>JALRDI010000080.1 GCA_023257035.1 Ilumatobacteraceae bacterium
GTACTCGCGAAGAAAGTCTTGAGCGGACTCTGAGAGGTGATGCGGGTCGAGTGCCATGGGATGTCCGTTACTACTGAGTTGAGATTGCTTCGAGAACGTCAAGTCGTGCGGCTCGTCGCGCTGGGAACCACGCTGCAACTACTCCGAGCAGTCCGCCAACGATGACGTAGACGATCAGTTGCCCCCACGGGATACCGAGTTTGCTGACGAACGAATCGGGAATCGCGATGACTGCCGCCCAGCCGAGAAGAAGTCCAAGGGCGACGCCCAAGAGAGCGCCGAAAAGACTGATGATCGCAGCCTCCCAACGCACACTTGACTGGAGTTGTCGACGTGTCATACCCACGGCACGGAGAAGTCCGATTTCGCGGGTGCGTTCAAGCACCGCGAGCACCATCGTGTTGACGATGCCGAAGAATGCGACAACGAGGCAGAGCACCAATAGGGCTGTGATCACTACCTGAAGTTGGGCGATCTGGCCTTCAGCCTCTTCTTGGAATTCGGTGTTGTCTTGCACACTCAGCTGCGGGAATGCCAAGGTCGCTTCCTCAACAGCCGCCCGCCCGACTTCTGGGTCAACGCCCTCTGTATAGGTGAGGCCAGCGAATGTAATCGCATCGGTGATGCGGTGTTCACGCGTCAAGCCGCGATCAATGAGCCAATCGGCGCCAGCGATTGCTGCGTCGTCAAAAATTCCTCTGACGCTGAGCGTCGTCACAAACCCGTCTTCAAACTCGACGTCGATCGAATCGCCAATCGCGATCTGTCGCTCCTGCGCGACAGAGTCAAGAACGGCGATGCCGTCACGACCGATTTCGGCGGAGCCTTCGATAATTCCCATGTTGACGACGGAAGTCCCAGTTGATGAGTCGAAGCCGCTTGCTGTGAGTACTTCGTCGTCAATGCGAATTGCTGTTGGTGAGAAGCCGGCCACTTGATCGACTTCTGGTAACTCAGCGAGTTGGTCAACGAGCAGGCCAGAGAATTCAAGACCTTGATTCGATTCGAAGATCCACAAGTCAGCTGAGATTGATTCGTTGAGGACTTCTTCGAAACTGTCGAGGATCGATCGGGTGAGAACAGCGACACCTGAGATGAGGGCGAGCCCAATCATGAGTGCGGTGACTGTCGAACTCGTGCGTTGCGGGTTGCGACTTGCGTTGCCACGAGCAATACGGCCGGTGACGCCACGAAGTGCTGCGACCGGTGTGCCAATGAAGCCTGCAACCGCGCCGGCGAACATGGCGGAGAGCATCGAAACGCCAATGAACGTGAGTGCACCTCCGACACCGATCATCGCGAGGGTCGCAGCAGTTCCGCCTGGGTTACCGAACATGCCGATCGCCATAAGGATGAGACCTGGCAGTAGTACTGCGCTGCCGAGTGCGATTCGAATGGTAAGCGGACGGGTCGTTTTACCGCCGGTGCGGAATGCTTCAAGCGGGGTGACACGAGAAGCCCGGAGAGCAGGAAGAATCGCAGATGCCAGGGTTACACCCATTCCGACGACGATGACGACGATGATGGTTCGGGTTCGAATTTCGAGCGGTCCGTCCGGAAATTCTCCACCGGCTGACGAGAACAGTCGTTTCAATGCAGCAGCAACGCCAAGTCCACCGACGAGCCCGAGGCCTGATGCGGCAATTCCAATTGACCCCGCCTCGATGAACACCATTTGCATGATTTGTTTTCCACTTGCGCCAATCGACCGCATGAGCCCGAACATCCGAGTTCGCTGGCCGACGAGAGTCGCGAAGGTGTTGTTGATAATGAAGGTGCTGACGAAGAGAACGACCACCGCGAAACCAAGCAGCACATTTCCAAAAATGTTGATGAAGGTGCCGAAATCTTCTTTCTGTTCACCGATAACAACTTCACCTGTCACTGCCTCAAGGTCTGCCGGGAGTACTGCCGAGATTGCTGCGACGAGTTCGTCGGGGCTGACACCTACGGCAGCCGACACGACGACTGAGTCAATTTGGCCGGGAAGTCCGAGCACGCGCTGAGTGGTGGGAAGGTCGAACAGAATAAAGAACGCACCGCCAGTGCCACCTTCACCAAAGTCAATGGTTCCGCTGAGTGTGAAGACCTCTGGCTCTCCGGTTGGAAGGCTGATGGTGATGTCTTGGCCGACAACGAATCCACCGCGCTCCGCTTGAACAGGGTCGATGACCACTTGTTGGCCAACGGGAGGTTCCCCTTCGATGATTCTGAACGATGACACTGGGCTCGGGCCAGCCCACGAGCCGGTGAAGACCGGTGGACCGGTTGGTCGAACAACTTCGTCATTCGCATCGACGGTGTAGGCGCGCTCAAATGAGAAGAGTCCACCTTCGGTGTAGTTGGCTTCTGGAAGTTCGGCAATGGCGCTGACGATGGAGTCGTCGAATCGTGGTGTTTCCCCATTCGTCGAGTTCATGTCGTTGCTTGCGCCACGAACTTGGGCGTCAACTCCCGCGAACGCGTCTTCGGAAACCTGATCGAAGATCGAACGAAGACTGTCGGCAAGTACGAACGACCCCGAGACAAATGCAACGCCGAGTACGACCGAAATGAGGGTGAGGATGAGGCGTCCGAGATTGGCTCGAGCTCCTCTGAGAGCAAGTTTGATCATCGGATTCAGCTACCGATCGATTTCATGGTGTCGAGAATGCGATCGGCAGTCGGCTCCGCCATGTCGTGAACAATTTCGCCATCGTTGAGGAAGAGCACTCGGTCTGCGGTTGCAGCAGCGTTTGCGTCGTGGGTGACCATGACAATCGTCTGACCAAATTCATCAACTGCTCGTCGCATGAATGCGAGCACTTCGCTTCCCGAATTCGAATCGAGGTTGCCGGTTGGCTCGTCAGCAAAGATGATCGTCGGTCGGCTCGCAAGTGCCCGCGCAACGGCTACACGCTGTTGTTGGCCACCTGAAAGTTCGTTGGGTCGATGGGAGAGTCGGTCTCGAAGTCCGACAGTGTCGATGACTGTGTCGATCCATTCGCGATCACCGTTTCGCCCACCGAGTGAGAGCGGAAGGTTGATGTTCTCCTCTGCCGTTAGTGTCGGAACGAGGTTGAACGACTGGAAGATGAAGCCAACTTCGGATCGGCGCAGTTCGGTGAGTTTCTTGTCCTTCAAATCTGCGAGACGTGTCTCACCGATGAATGCATCGCCCGAGGTGAGGCGGTCGAGCCCTGCAATGCAGTGCATAAGGGTGGATTTTCCAGAACCGCTGGGCCCCATGATGGCGGTGAATTGGGCGCCTGCAAATTCGACATTGATGTCGTGCAGGGCAGTGACGGCCGCGTCTCCACTGCCATATGTCTTGGTGCCGTCCACGATGCGGGCAGCAGCAGTCAAGGTACCGGAAGCATTCATGTCGTGAAGTCTGCCGTCGATATGGGTGTGATGCCACTGGAGAGCAAATTCGGAACTCTTCTTGATCGTTAAGGTGGACGTATGAGCATTGAGGTTCCCGTTAGCGATCTTCCCCGCACGGTCGAGCACTGCGGGTGGTGCTTTGTGGTGACGAGTGGCCAGTCGGGTGCGCATGTCTTGTCACTGTCTCCAACATGGTCTGATGCGGGAGAGGCGGTTTTCGCCTCCGCAAGTGGCCGCCTTAGTGCGAATGTTGCATCGTCAGGTGAACTGACAATGGTGTATCCGCCCTTTGCTGATGGGGAACTTGCGGGATACTCGCTCATCATTGACAGTTCGGCCGCGATGAATGATGCAGACGGCCGGCTGTATTGCACGCCGTTGCGTGCTGTGTGGCATCGTCCGGCTCCGCCAGTTCAAGGTTGAGAGCGGTGAGTTGGTTGACTGAACGTCAGCGCGATGGCGGCATCGATGAAGTCCGCATCGACGGAGTGACTGGTTCGATGTGGCTGTGTGGAAAGCATCGCATTGGCCCTGATCCGGAGGGAGTGGTTGCCTCAGTTGATGCCTCGTTGGTGGTGTGTCTTACCGAGGCTCACGAACTTGAAGGTCGATACCCAAGCTATGTCAATTGGCTGCGGAACGATCCTCGGGCTCGTTGGTTCCCTATTCCTGATCTGAGCGTCCCCGATAGTGATGACTGGACTGCATTCATTTCTGGGCTGTTGAACGAGTTGCAACGTGGGTCGAACATCGTCGTTCATTGCGCTGCCGGAATTGGGCGCGCTGGCACTACTGCATGTTCGGTGTTACTGGCGGCAGGTATGTCTCTCGATGCTGCTGAGCGTCGAGTTGCTGAATCTCGCATGGGTGCTGGACCGCAATCGCGTGATCAAGCGGCGTTTATTCGCGAATGGGCAGCGTCATCGCCAATCGTGCCTCGGGTCGATCAGTAGCCGTCCGTCGACCGAGATGACTAGAGGTATTGATGACTAGAGGTTGTCGACCATGATCTCGGCGATCGCGATCGCAAGTGACTCGATATCGGGCGTGATCGGAATGAGATTTGCTGACACAGCAATGGTCAGATCAAGTTCGGGTACATATGCGGCATGCGATCGGAAACCGGGCACGCCACCGCCGTGGGAATAGGTCTCGTAACCGTTGAACTCGCCTACAGAAATTCCGAGTCCGTAGTTGGAGTACTCAGATGGTGTGACGAATTTGGTGAACATCTCGTCGCCGAGTGCTCCGGTGAATTCACTTCTGAATACCCGGGCAAGATCTTCGGCTTGTGCTTCGATGCCACCTCCGGTCCATCCAGCAGATCGAAGGACTTCTTGTGGAATTGCACTGATGTTGTAGAACGCTCCGACGGTGGCCTCAGCGGTGTAGGCCGCAAATCCTGGGACAAAGTCGAGCGCGGTTTTTAGTTCGCCTCGAACGTAACCCGAGACAGTTTCTTCTGGCGGTGATTCCTGAGGTGCGAGGTACACCTCGGTAGCTCCTGCGGGGTCAAATAGGCGGGTGCGCAATTCGACATGAGCTGGGTTGCCGGTCACCGCTTCGATCACCAAGCCAGCAACGATGTGTCCCACTGTGTTGTACTCATATTGCGTTCCCGGTTCATATTTCGGGCCACGTTCGACCGCCCAAGCAATGATTTCTTCTGGTTCGAATGGTGTCTCGAGCCGTGTGCTCGCAAGCCCATAGAAGCTGAGGTCGAATGCAAACTCTGCGAACCCGTCGGTGTGCTGGAGGATCTGTCTGATGGTGACGACATCGCCGTAGTCGACGCCATCGAGTTCGTAACCAGCCGCCCAGCCCGAGCCGAGGTATGTCGAGACAGGAGCATCGAGGTCGACGAGCCCTTCTTCGACGAGTTGCAGCACGACAACGGATGTCATTGTTTTAGTGATCGAGCCCCAACGGAAGTAGTCCGAGGTGCTGACGTTCGAGTCCCCTCGAGCCTCACGAAGTCCTCGAGCGAGGTTGATGGCTTCAACATCGCCGTTGGGTGTTGGCCGAAGCACCGAGATGGTGACGCCGGGCGTTAA
>JALRDI010000104.1 GCA_023257035.1 Ilumatobacteraceae bacterium
GTTGCGCAAGATGCAGCTGAGCTCACTCACGACGGCCGGGCCATCGAGTTCCCTCCAGCGAAAAAGTTTGCTGACACGATTGCGTTCAATGTGCTCGCACTTGCTGGATCGATCGTTTCAGATGGGTCGCTCGAAACCGACGAAGAGCAGAAGCTTCGTAATGAGAGTCGAAAGATTCTCGGCATTCCTGAATTACGTGTTTCCGGAACCTGCGTGCGGGTCCCGGTGTTCACCGGGCACTCGTTGTCAATGAATGTCGAATTTGCTGAGGCGATTTCGGTTGACCGTGCACTTGAGGTGCTGTCGTCGGCCCCAGGAGTCGAATTACGCGATGTTCCCACTCCGCTTGAGGCGGCGGGTCGTGACCCGAGTTATGTGGGACGTGTGCGGCGTGACCCGTCAGTCGACGGTGATCGCGGTCTGGCGTTGTTCATTGCGAATGACAATTTGCGCAAGGGCGCTGCATTGAACGCGATCCAGATTGCCGAACTGCTGCTCTGAGGTGTCAATGTTCAGCAGACGCAGGGCATCGCTGAACATTTCGGACAGCCATCTCGGTAGCGGTCGACGACCTCTGTGAGATCGACGCCTACTTGGTTGGCCAATGTTGCGATCCAGGCGAGGACATCGCTGAACTCGTGGGCCACCTGATCTGGGGTTCCTTTGCGTACTGCTTGGGCGAGTTCGCCAAGTTCTTCGCATAACCAGGCAACCGTTGGTGCGACACCGCGGTCGCGGTCGCGCTCACCATACGTTGCATCGATGACATCTTGAAGTTCGCGGAGATTCACACCACGACCGTAGTGCGAACATCCAACGCAATATTCGACGGCACAGCAAGCTCAGCTTTTCATACTCTTCGAGTGTGCGACATGAGCGCGAAGAGGTTGCATTTGTTGACGGTAGACGACAGTGGTCGGTGCCGCTCTCGGTCGCGCTTGGAGCAGCGACCTTGATTGGCTTTTGGCCGGCGCCGAACGAGGTTCCGGGTGTTGGAGCGACCGAGCAATCGTCGACGACGGTGGGCACGGTTGTGACTGAGGAATATGTGGATGATCAGCGAGAATCCGAGGTGGTCATAGATGTAGCGGTGAGCGAAAGCCCGCACTCGCCCCCTACGCAAGGAAATGAGATCGTGCCGTTAGGCCCCGAATTGTTGATGCTGGAGAAACCGATCTCATCAAGCGTGGGGACTGAACCGTCCGATGAAATCGAGGTTCCGACCACTGACCCAGTGAGCGAACAACCCGATGAGCAGCATCTTCGGTTGGAAGACAACGCTGAGCTGAGTCCGGTGGAAGAGCCAGAAGAGGAGACAGACGAACCCACTGGTGCTGATGTTCTGCAGGTAGTTCGGTGGGTTGGAGGAGCTATTGCGCTGAGCACTCCTGCCGAGTCAGAGATTGCAAGTGAAGTTACCCAGGTGGCGAGATTGGCCTGGCAGGCTCAACGGCAAGCGGTTTCAGAAGGCACTCAGTCCACGTCGTGGAATTCTGCTCGTGCGTACCGAACCGGCTTCGCCAGGGTTTTGGCAGAAACCCTCATGACGGTTGTTGTGCCACCCGACGACGCTGTTGTTCTCGACTCCGCATTTACGGTGACCGACGTGCGAATCGATGTCGCCGGACGAGCGATTGTTTCATTCTGCTTGGTCGAAGATTCCGGCTTCGGATCATTCTCAGATACCCAGGGGACCTGGGGATTGGTGACTTCGATAGCGGGGTCGATTGGTCTTGTGAACGCAGGCGGCGGGTGGACAGTTGATGATGTTGCACGGGTTTCTGGTGGGGCTCAGTGTTAGCCGTTTGCGGGCGACCTAAGTGCAACTCGTCCACTGATGAACGGGCGCGTATCGTTGGGCTATGACTCAGCAGATTCCTGATCGGACTGTGTACGACCAAGTGGTTCCACCTGAGCAGATGGATGACGTTCTGCGCAGTTTGTTCGATGCCGCCCTCGATGTGCAGCAACGGGCACACGCTCCCTATTCGAATTATCACGTTGGCTGCTCGGTGCTTACGACATCTGGTCAGATCTACGTGGGAGCAAATATTGAGAATTCGGCCTACCCACAGGGACTTTGTGCTGAAGCGACGGCGCTTGCGGTGATGGCCTCAGAAGGTGAACGCGAGGCCAAGGTGGTGCTGACGGTCTGCGATTCAGAGGGACTGGCGACCTCGTGTGGTGGCTGTCGGCAGAAGATCCGCGAATTTGCAACCCGTGACACAATCATTCATGCCTGCAGCAAAAAGGGCCTTTGGGCGACGTACACGATGGATGGTTTACTTCCTGATTCCTTTGGTCCGGAACACCTTATTTAGCCGGTATCTATAGGGTTTTAGAAAAGTTAAGTCGTATCGACTCAACTTTTCTGTTGTTGAGGTTGGCGCGATTCCATCGCGGTCATACACTGTGGATAAACCCCCCACACATTGATGTGTGACCAACATAAGGAGCACAACCAAATGCCAAAGGCAGTCGGTATTGACCTCGGAACCACGAACTCCGTCGTCGCAGTTCTTGAAGCGGGAGAGCCCGTCGTTATCCCAAACTCCGAAGGTGCACGAACCACCCCATCGGTTGTTGCCTTCTCAAAAGCAGGCGAAGTTCTCGTCGGTGAGGTTGCGAAGCGCCAGGCGATCACCAACCCAGATCGCACCTTCCGTTCAGTGAAGCGCCACATGGGCGAAAGCTGGAAGAGCGATGACATTGACGGCAAGCAGTACACGCCGCAGGAAATTTCTGCCCGAACCCTGATGAAGCTCAAGCGCGATGCAGAGGCGTTCTTGGGTGACACCGTCACACAAGCAGTCATTACTGTTCCTGCGTACTTCGATGACGCGCAGCGCACGGCAACAAAAGAAGCGGGCACGATCGCCGGCCTTGAGGTGCTCCGAATCATTAACGAGCCCACTGCTGCCGCACTCGCATACGGGCTCGACAAGGGATCAGAAGATGAGACAGTTCTCGTCTTCGACCTTGGTGGTGGAACCTTCGACGTCTCCGTTCTCGAAATCGGTGATGGCGTATTCGAGGTGAAGTCAACCCACGGTGACACCGCACTTGGTGGCGATGACTGGGACCAGCGAGTCATCGACTGGCTCGTCACACAGTTTAAGAACGCCCAAGGAGTTGATCTCTCGAGCGACCGGATGGCCATGCAACGCCTGAAGGAAGCAGCAGAGAAAGCAAAGATCGAACTCAGCCAGGTGCAGTCCACCCAGATCAACCTGCCGTTCATCACCGCCAACGCAGACGGCCCGTTGCACCTTGACGAAACGCTCTCGCGGTCCAAGTTCCAAGAGATGACTGCGGACCTCATCGAGCGCTGCCGGGTGCCGTTTGAGCAGGCCTTGAAGGACGCCGGAATTTCCAAGGGCGACCTTCACCACGTCATCCTCGTGGGCGGTTCTACTCGTATGCCGGCAGTGACCGAACTTGTGCAGTCGATGACTGGCAAAGAGCCCAACAAGACAGTGAACCCTGATGAGGTCGTTGCCGTTGGAGCGTCAGTTCAAGCCGGTGTGCTCCGCGGTGATGTGAAGGACGTGTTGCTTCTCGACGTGACCCCTCTCAGCCTTGGTATTGAGACCAAGGGGGGTGTCATGACCCGTCTCATCGAGCGCAATACGACGATACCGACGAAGCGGACTGAAGTCTTCACCACCGCTGAAGACATGCAGCCCTCAGTTGAGATTCACGTGCTTCAGGGCGAGCGCGAGATGGCCTCATACAACAAGACGCTTGGAAAGTTCCAGCTTGTCGACCTCCCGCCAGCACCTCGCGGCGTGCCGCAGATCGAAGTCACATTCGACATCGATGCAAACGGCATTGTTCACGTTGCGGCAAAAGATCGTGCGACGAACAAAGAGCAGTCGATGACGATCACAGGGCAGTCGACCCTTGACAAGAATGACATCGATCAGATGGTGAAAGATGCCGAGGCACATGCCGAAGAAGACAAGGCTCGCCGCGAAGAGGCTGAAGTGCGAAATAACGCCGACTCTCTCGTGTACCAAACTGAGAAGGTGCTCCGTGAGCAAGGCGAGAATGTTTCCGAAGAAGAGAAAGCCGCGGTCGAAGGTCCTCTCGCCGAACTGAAATCGGCTCTCGAAGGCACTGACACCGGCGCAATTAAGGAAGCCACCGAAAAGCTCATGGCGTCAAGCCAGGAGTTCAGCCAGAAGCTGTACGAGGCAGCCGCACGTGACAACGCTGCGGGCACCTCAGCTTCAGGATCTGCAGAGGGCTCAGCGGATGATGACATTGTCGACGCCGAGATTGTCGACGAGCAATGAGTGACATGTCATCACACGATGACGACATCCTTGATCCGCGAGATGAGCGTGGCTCGGAGGTGGAAGATTTCACCTCCGAGACCGTGCGCCCAACTCAGGAGCGGGCATCCACCCCGTCAGACTTTGGCGCCGGAGATTCCATCGATCTCGAAGGCCTCGACGACCTGACCGAAGGTAATGATGCGCCTGTCGAGGAGAGCAACGATGAGGCAGCCGCTGAAGTAGAGCGGTTCCGCGAACTCGCAATGCGAACCCAAGCTGACTTCGAGAACTATCGCAAGCGTGTTGCGAACCAAATCAATGACGAAGTCGACAGAGCGACGAGCAGAGTGGCAGAAGCGCTGTTGCCGGTTCTCGATGCGACCGAAGCGGCGTATCTGCGTCACCCAGATGAGGTTGGGCCATTACTTAACGTGCTGCTGGTCGAGCTGAAGAAGACCGGTCTGGAAGCGATGGACATCGCAGACAAACCGTTTGACCCAGAAACTGCTGAGGCAGTCGCACACGAGGCTGGTGAAGGCGGGGAGATCGTCGTTGCTGAGGTCCTCCGCAGTGGCTACACATGGAAGGGCCGCACGCTGAGGCCCGCAATGGTTCGAACGAAAGACTGAGGCACGACATGGCTGCACAGAGAGAGTGGTTCGATACGGACTACTACTCAGTGCTGGGTATTGGTCCAGAGGCAACAGCGAAAGAAATCACTCGGGCGTATCGCAAGCTCGCCCGCGAACTTCACCCGGACAAAAACCCAGGTGATGCTGCTGCCGAAGAGAGGTTTAAAGCGGTCAGTGCTGCCTATGACGTGCTCGGCGATGAATCTCGTCGTGCTGAATACGACGAGGTTCGACGACTCGGACCAATGGCAGGCGGAGGTGGACCAGGTGGCTTCAGCTTCGACGTCGGCGACATGGGAGGGTTTGGCGACCTCTTCGGACAAATGTTCAACAACGGACGCCAACGAAGTAATGCCGGACCACGCCGTGGCGCCGATCAGGCGGCTCGCCTCACGCTGTCGTTTTATGATGCTGCGAAAGGGGTGACCACAAGCCTCAACGTCACAAGTGAAGGTCGTTGTGAAACCTGCTCTGGATCAGGTGCCCGACCTGGGTCAGAGCCACGCATCTGTGGCGTATGCGGTGGCCGGGGTGCTGTCGATGAGAATCAGGGCCCATTCTCGTTCTCTTCACCCTGTCGAAGTTGTAGCGGTCACGGTCGAATCATTGACAATCCGTGTGGCAGCTGTGGTGGAACCGGTGCAACGGTTGGCCATCGGTCCGTGCAGGTTCGTATCCCGTCAGGAGTAAGCGATGGCCAAACCATCCGCTTGAAGGGTCGTGGTGGGCCGGGACGAAACGGTGGCCCATCTGGTGACCTGCTGGTCGAACTCGCAGTGCAATCGCACGAGGTCTTTACGAGAAATGGGGCAAATCTCGAGGTGACGTTGCCGGTGAGATTTACCGAACTTGCCCTCGGCGCTGAGGTTGACGTACCAACTCTTGAAGGTGACGTCGTTCGTCTTCGTCTTCAGCCCGGAACACAGAGCGGTTCCCGTCATCGGGTGAGCGGTCGTGGAATCGAAGTCACGAAGCGCGGCACAACAACAAAGGGAGATCTCATTGTTCGTGTTGCTGTTCAGGTTCCAACATCGCTCAATGACGATCAGCGCAAAGCGGTGGAGCACCTCGCAGAGGTTCTGACGGACAACCCCAGTGCTCGCGCGGTCTACGATGAGAGTGCGTCATGAATACGAGAACTTCACAGCAAGCGGTGTACGTGATTTCAGTTGCAGCTGAACTTGCAGGTATGCATCCGCAGACTCTGCGAATTTATGAACGCAGGGGTCTCGTGCAACCGGCACGTACGAATGGTGGCAACCGTCGTTATAGCGACGACGATATTGAACTTCTCCGACGCATCTCAGAACTCGTCGAATCGGGTATGAACCTCGAAGGCATTCGACGGGTCATGGAACTCGAAGCCGAGGTTGAGCATCTTCGACGCGAGCTCGAGCACGCACGACAACAAGTTGCCGAGGCCGTTGATGAGGTCGAACGTCGGCACCGTCGTGACCTCGTTCCTCTTCGACAGAGCGTCGCGATTTTTGGAGAACGCCTCAGGTTTCCTGACGTCTGATCCGAACAGGATGGTCGTCGCTGGTTCGGCAGCGACCAGTAGCGGTATCAAACCTCCATCCGTGCAACGTGCAGACGAGATCCTCTCCGTCGATTTCTCCGAACACCGAGAAATCAGCATTCCTATGTGGACAGCGACGCTGCACGATGAAATCGCCGACTTCAACATCGTCCTCAACCACTTGTGATGTTGATGTCGTAATCTTCGACCGGGCTTCAGCTTCGGTACGCGTCATACGTTCAACGGAAAGTGACTTCAGAAAGTTATAGACGTATTCGTTGTATGGTCCTTTGCGCCAGGCGGTGAATCGGCACGAGAGCAGGAGTGAATTCGACCAATCGACGGCACCGTTGTCGACCGTGAGCTCAAGAAGGTTGCGCGGCAAGGTGAATCTGAAGCCGGCTTTGTCGGAAGCATTATCGATCGTGCTCCCGTCAAGCACGTTCTTTGAGTGGACATCCACGAAGATCTCGACAGATGAACCATCATCGTTCATCGCCTGTATGAGGATGGGGTCGCCAATGAGTTCACACACGGTTGGAGCTTTTGCCATGAGAGGTTCCCACCAAGCCGCGATTCGCGACACGAGATCGGTGGGCTCTCGGTTCCATGACTGGTGAAGGTCATCAAGCCATGGCTGCCAATCATCTCGGTAGCGCTGCAAGTACGACCGTTTGTCATTGAAGATTGCCCGAACGTCACTCTCTGGTAACGGGTGGCTGACTGAGATGTCATTGGCCGTGACAGAGATTGTCGACCCTGGAATTGCAAGCACGCCGTTCTTGCCCGCCTCAGCCAACTGTTGAAGGAACCATTGCTGGTCAGGGAAGATGCTCGCCTCGTCACCGGAAATCATGTTGAGATGAAACAGATCATCATCGAGAAACGCCGGCGGCCCGGCGCTGGGCACAACGCAACGGGCATCCAATGCCTCAACGTATTTCAGTGCCCTCGCACCCTGGCTTTCAACTTTGGCGGAACACAACTGCGCCATTTCTGCAGCACCAAGTTCGTACACCATCGGGTACCAAATTGCACCGGAATATTGGAGCCAGTGCAGGTCGACCGGGCCATGTGAACGAAGCGCAGCAAGGTCGTGAGTTCGGCAATCGTTCTGATTGACAATGCGATGCGTCCCATCACTCACCACGATCGCAGAGTCACCACCGGGGCCGTCGGTGATGGACGTTTCAACATGGATCGCGATCGAGAGCCCGTCGCGTAACACCTGTTCAACGCCGTCTTCGGTGTGGATGAAGTTCGTAAACCCGAGCTGTTCGAGCTCGCGTTTCTGCTCTGACGTTGGATAGTCGGGCAGAAGAATTGGGATATCTCTTCTCAGGTGGCTTTTCAGCCACTGCGCGTCGTGATGGTCGCCATGGAGGTGAGATACGTAGAGATAGTCAGCATTCTCTATGCGATCGAGAAGATCGTCATCAAGTTGATCATTCCTTGGGAACACAAACCACGACCCAAGGAACGCAGGTTCGAACCAAGGGTCGCACAGAATTGAACCTGCCTCGCACTCGATGAGGATTCCGGCGTGACCGAGAGAAGTTGCGAGCACGGGCTAGGCAACAGGTGGGTCAGTTGACTGCTGTCCGGCTCGTGATACGTGCTCGGTCCACTTATCGCCGTTCCAGTAACGGAGTTCAAATCGGCCTGAAGGATCGGCATACCACCCAGCGGGAGCGGAGGCTGCTGAGGATGCGGTGGACGACGAACTCGTAGCCGTACCTGCTGCTGTCGAAGACGATGCAGTGTCAGCGGAAGACGTTGAGACCTCAGATTGCATTCCCCAACCAACCCCGCCAGCTTCAGCGGGTTCTGCAGCAGCGGTAGAGGTGTTCTCAACGGCTGCGGTCATCGGCCGGGAGAGATAGGCAACAATGTCAGATCCTGCGTTCACGATGGAGACCACCGACCATCCGTCAGCTGAGGATTGTTGGAGTTCGGCAGAGAGCTTCGACGCCTCGTATGAAGAAACACTGATCGATGTGAACTCGAGCATGCCTCAAATTCTACTCGCTACGAACTGCGCGTGCCCGATGAAACCGGCAGACTATACACATGTCAGTTGTAGCGATCACGAAGTACGAGGTCACCGACATGGTTGAGACCCTGTCGGCGACGCTCGCAGTCATTGTCGCAATCGCAGCTGTGGTCATCGCAGTGAGCTGGGCTACCGGACAAGAGAAGGTGTTGAGCGCCGTACGAGAATTTCGAGCGACTATCACCTTGTGCGTTGCTGGAGGGGCGATGCTCGGATCGCTGTATTTCTCAGAGATCGCGAACTACATCCCTTGCCGATTCTGCTGGTTTCAGCGAATAGCGATGTACCCGATTGCGATGATCGGACTTGTCTCATTTATTCGACGTGATGCCGGAGCACGCCTGTATGTATTGCCAATCGCGGCAATCGGAGCATGTATCTCGGCGTGGCATTACCTCATCGAATGGCGACCGGCCCTCGACACAGGTTCGTGTGCAGCAACCGGACCATCGTGCACCGACATATGGTTCCGATCGTTTGGCTTTCTCACCCTTGCAGGAATGGCCCTCATCGGTTTCCTTGCTCTTATCATCGTGAACGCAATCCCGGAGCGAATTGAGGAGTGAAGTTCGTCCCCGCAATTGTTGCCGCCGGACTCCTTGCAGCCGCCTGTTCATCTGATGTGGTGGTCAAACTAGAAACAGGTGCTCCAACGACGCTGGAGAGCAGCGCATCAGCAACAACCGACGTAACGGTTTCTGATGAAGCAACAACAACTTCGACTGTCGATGGCCTCCACGACAGTCAAGATGGGACAACACCTGATGAGCGGCCCATCGACCCGGGAGAGGTCGCTGAGGTCACTGAATTTCCAGAGGAATTTGAGGGTCAAGTCCGGCCGGTCGCAGTAGACGGGAACGCTCTGCCGTTTCTTCTCGACTCACATTCTGATGAAGCAGTCGGGGGGCCAATCCCTTCGATCATCGGAGAGGACTTTGAGGGCAACCAAGTTGCTGTTCGGTCAACCGACGGGACTGCAACCCTTGTCGTGTTTCTCGCACATTGGTGCCCACATTGCAATAACGAAATTCCTGAAATCAATCGGATTC
>JALRDI010000120.1 GCA_023257035.1 Ilumatobacteraceae bacterium
GCCATCCGCTCGCCGTGCGATCATTGCAAACTCATCTCTCGCACGTACTTGGGGTTGGACCAGGGCGCGACCTCAGCAATGACGTGAACCAAGCACGAACGCTGCATGACGAACTTGTCGCTACCGACCCCCAACTTGCGATGTACGTTGCGATGCTCGAACGTGAATTCGATCGCCGAGCTGAATCAATTATTCCAAGCGCAGAAGACCTCGGCGCCGAACTCGAAGAGTTCCTCCGCGACCTCAACAACGACGACGACTAGGCCACGTACGAGCGACGATTCTTCACCCCCTACTATTCGACTATGGGGGATACACGAGGGTTACTCAGCGACGACTCACAGATAGCAACTGACCTGAATGGCCAGATTGCTCACCGTTCGTTGATCGAACACAGTTCACGTCTTTCGAGAACACTTCACAGCGTTGCCGACGGTGTCTGGTGCCTCGTTGGTAACGGCCTATCGAACCAGACTTTCATCACCGCACCACAGGGAATCATTGCAATCGATACCGGTGAGTCGATTGAGGAAATGCGCGACGCGTTGATCGAACTGCGCACTGTCAGCGATGCTCCTGTCGTTGCAGTCATCTACACCCACTTTCACTACGTGAGCGGAACGCAAGCGATTCTCGACACCGAGCCTGTTGAAGTCATCTGGGGTCATGAGCGAATCGAGGGGAATCTTCGCCGTTCTGCCACGGAAATCGCTCCCGCCTACGGCCGTGGTCTCGTCGAGCAGTTCGCAATGCAACTTCCCATCGATGGTCCTGACGGCAACGTCAACGTAGGACTAGGGCGGGCATATCGCATGCCAGAACACGCGCCATTCACGGGTGGTCACGTGCCTGCCACTCGAACCTTTGCCGAGGCAACCACCATCGAGGTTGCAGGGCTCGCCATCGAGGTCACCCCAGCACCGTCTGATGCCGATGACTCGGTGACGTTATGGGTGCCAAGTCTCGGCGTTGCCGTTCACAACATCATGTGGCCCGCACTTTTCAACGTCTTCGCAATCCGTGGCGAGGAGTACAGAGATCCCCGCATTCTTCTCACCGGGTTGGACCACCTTCACTCGCTCGGTGCCGATCACCTCATCGCAACTCATGGGCCTCCCCTCTCGGGAGCGGAAGAGATAGACCATCGACTCCTCGCTTATCGAGACTCGATTCAGTTTCTGTGGGATCAGACCGTTCGGTGGACGAACCGCGGGGCGACATCTGCAGAACTTGCTCACCGCGTTCAGCTGCCACCAGCCTTCGGCGACGACTGGTTAACACAGCAGCATTACGGCATCGCCGAGCACCACGCTCGACAGATCCGAACCGGGTTATTCGGCTTCTTTGACGGTGACCCAGCAAACATCTTGCCGCTCGACACCACCGACCATGCCGCACGCGTCATCGACGCCATGGGAGGCCAAGAGGCTGTCCGAGAGCGTTGCCAAGCCGCAATGTCTGATGACACCCGCTGGGCGCTCTACCTCGCCGCCCAACTCGCCCACCACCCCAGCTCAACCGACGAGGATCGTGGCCTGCTCGCAACGGCGCTGCGCACTGCCGCACGCCGGACTCCAAGCGCAAACGTTCGAAATTGGTGCATTACGAAAGCGCTCGATGTCGAGGGCACGATCGACATGTCTCGGCACCGCACCCATCGACTCGGTCGACGACAGGTGACAGGGTGGGACCTTGCAACGTCAGCCGGCGTGCTACGCGTCATGGTTGAACCAGAGAAGCTTGAGGGCATCGATTGCCACGTTGCGATTCATGTCGACAACGAGAGTTGCGGGCTGCACTTCCGAAACCACATTCTCTGTCAAACCAGCGGCGCTGAAGCCGACAACTCGTTGACCTGCAGTCGACCAACGTGGGATGCCCTTCTCACCGGCTCCACAACTCTTGCCGAAGCCATTGACAGCGGAGAAGTATCACTTACCGGAGATGCCGATGCCGTGCGATCAGCATTTGGAGCACTCGACCACACCGCTTTCAGCAGGTGACCACATGACGCAACTACCGCATCCTTCACAACCCTTTGAGGGCAATATTGAGCGTCTCCTCTCCGAATCGACGCCCGCCTCATTCGCACAGCGCAACGCACCTGACGGTGCACCAAATGTGCTGCTCATCATGCTCTATGACGTCGGGTTTGGGTCGATGTCAACATTCGGTGGTCCAGTTCCCTCCCCCGCGTTACAGAGCGTTGCTGACGAAGGCCTGTCATACAACCAATTCCATACGACCGCGCTCTGTTCACCAACTCGTGCCGCTCTGCTGACCGGCCGCCAACACCACCGGGTGCATATGGGTGGCATCACTGAAATCGCAAACTCGTACCCAGGTTATGACTCTGCGATTCCTGCCGAAGCGGCCTCTGTTGCAGAAGTTCTGCGAATGTCGGGATATTCGACCTCGTGTTTCGGGAAGTGGCACCTCGCACCGTCATGGGAACAAAGCCCGTCGGGGCCCTTTGACCGCTGGCCAACCGGACTTGGCTTCGATCGCTTCTACGGCATCATCGGCGCCGAAGCATCACAGTGGGAACCTGCCGTCTACGACCAAACCACTCCAATCTCGCCGCACGTCGGACGACCGGACTACCACCTCACCGAAGACCTCGCCGATCGTGCCATCGAGTGGCTTGAGCGCCAGACGGCGTCGACTCCTGACCGCCCCTGGTTCTGCTATTTCTCGACTCCAGCTGTTCATGCCCCGCATCATGCTCCGCCAGAGTGGATCGATCGCTTCGCCGGACAATTCGACGGCGGCTGGGATTCGTTACGAGAAGAAATCTACGAACGTCAACTCGCCCTCGGAGTCATCCCGGCAGGAACGACGAACACCACTCGGCCAGAGCAAATTCCGGCATGGGAGGACTACCCGGAGCGTTATCGGCCGGTCGCAACACGGCTCATGGAATGCTTCGCTGGCTTCCTTGCGCACACCGATCACCACATCGGTCGAGTCATCGATGCCTCGCGAAAACTCGATGAACGCAACGGAACCGAAACGCTCATCATCTATCTCACCGGCGATAACGGAGCCTCAGCCGAGGGGACTATTCATGGTGCGTGGAGTGCACCATCGTTCCAGAACGGGGTTCATGAAGATCCTGAATGGCTTCTTGAACATATCGATGACTTCGGTACCGCTAAGTGTGAAAACCATTTCAATGTCGGTTGGGCTTGGGCGCTGGATTCACCCTTTCAATGGATGAAACAGGTCGCTTCGCACTTTGGCGGCACCCGCAATGGGCTCGCAATCTCGTGGCCAAGCAAGATCACCGAAGCAGGAAGCGTTCGGTCACAGTTCCACCACGTTGTCGATATCGCACCGACGATCTACGCCGCAGCCGGCATCACACCACCAGATCGTGTCAACGGCATAGAGCAGATGGATCTCGACGGCGTACCAATGAATTACACCTTTGCTGCCGATGGTTCGAGCACCAGAACATCTCAATATTTTGAAATTCTTGGCAACCGAGCGATGTACCACGAGGGTTGGATCGCATCATGCTTCCATGGTCGTGTTCCGTGGATCAGGATGCAGGCCTATGAGTTTGATGGTCCTGATGAAGTGTGGGAGCTCTACGACGTTACAAACGACTTCTCACAGTCGGTCGACCTCGCAGATGTCGAACCAGAGCGCCTCGCCGCTCTTAGAGAACTATTCGACAGCGAGGCTCAACGGCTCGGTGTGTACCCGTTGCGAGATGCTGGATCACCTCGCAACGGCGACCTCGCAGTCCCCCACTCGCTCGGCGACGTGACATCGATGACATATTCCACTGCCCATATTCGCATGCCCGAATCGTCAGTGATCAACCTCAAAAACTGTTCATGGCGAATCACTGGCGATATCAACATCACCGGGGTCAACGAAGGTGTGATCGCATGCCAAGGCGGCAATATGTCGGGCTGGTCACTATGGCTTCGTGACAACGTCCCGCACTTCACCTACAACTGTTTTGGACATGACATCACCACGATGATCGGTGACACACTTGCCGATGGCCAGCACAGCGTCGTGATCGACTTCGTCTACGACGGTGGCTTTGGTCGTGGAGGTGATCTCGTCATGTCGGTCGACGGAAATGCCATCTGTCGCGCCCGAATCGACCGCACTGTTCCACTCGTCTATTCGATGAGTGGCGAAACCTTCGATGTCGGCATCGATACCGGGTCAGTTGTCGGGCCGTATCCACACGACTTCCGGTGTACCGCAACGATCAATAGGGTCACACTCGAACGAAAGTCCGAGCCTGACCCCACGATCAAACAACTTGTTGAAGAAGGTATGTGGCGAGCTGGGATGAGCACCCAGTAGCCCCGCTTGCCTCAGTTACGACGCTGCGGCGAACCCTGCACGGAGGTCATGAAGGATGTCCTCGATGCTCTCCAGGCCGACAGAAAGCCGAATCAAGCCCGGTGTCACCGAACTTGCTGCCTGCTCCTCTGGGGTCAACTGCGAATGGGTTGTGCTCGCTGGGTGAATAACGAGGCTTCGAGCATCACCGATGTTGGCGACATGACTATGCAGGTCAAGACCCTCAACGAACTTCTTGCCAGCCTCAAGGCCACCAGAAATTTCGAACGCCAGGACTGACCCGTAACCACGTCCGCCACCAAGGCGAGTTGCTCGTTCATTCCATTCGCTCGATGCGAGGCCGGCGTAGTTCACCGACTCAACTTGCGGATGAGCGTCGAGGAACTCAGCAACTGCCTGCGCATTTGAGAAGTGACGTTCCATCCGAAGACTGAGAGTTTCCATTCCCTGGAGGATCATGAACGCGTTAAACGGCGAAATTGCCATGCCGAGATCGCGAAGCATCTGGACTCGTGCCTTAAGGATCATTGCGCCATGTCCGAGGGCTGGGAAGTACGCGAGACCGTGGTAACTCGGGTCTGGTTCGGTGAAGTTCGCAAACCTGCCTGAGGCTGCGTAGTCAAATGTTCCGCCATCGACGATGCCACCAGCGACAGATGTGCCGTGGCCACCCATGAACTTGGTGAGCGAGTGGACGACAATGTCAGCACCCCACTCGAGCGGACGAACGAGATATGGAGTGGCGACCGTGTTGTCGACCATCAGTGGGATTCCCTCCGCGTGGGCGACCCCTGAGACTCCCTCGATGTCAAACATGTCGTTCTTCGGGTTTGGCAGCACCTCACCGTAGAAAAGACGGGTGTTGTCCCGTACAGCAGCTCGCCACTGGTCGAGGTCGTGTGGGTCGTCAACGAACGTCACCTCGATACCCATTTTTGGCAGGGTGTAGTGCAGAAGGTTGTACGAGCCACCGTAGAGCGATGGTGAGGCGACAATGTGATGCCCTGCCTCAACCACGGTGAGAATGGCGAGCGTCTCCGCTGCTTGACCTGATGAGGTTGCGAGCGCACCTGGGATACCGATCGCTGTTGTGCAACCACCCTCAAGGTCGTTCAGTCGGGCCTCTAGTGCCGCCTGGGTGGGGTTCATGATGCGGGTGTAAATGTTCCCCACCTCTGCGAGAGCGAACAGGTTTGCAGCGTGTTCGGTATCGCGGAACTCATAGGAAGTTGTTTGATAGATCGGTACGGCGCGCGCACCGGTTGCAGGATCAGGATCTCCCCCTACGTGAATCTGACGAGTATCAAAACCGAGTTTCTTTGCGTTGTCAGCCATGGACGGAGAGACTACGGGTTTAAAACCCGACTTGCAAGGTCATATTTAAGAATCGTGGTCGTTAACGCGAAACAGCCGGGCCATCGGCCCGGCTGATTTACGTTTAAACGTTGAACCGCCGTTTAGCACAGCGGCAATCATCAAATGATGCTGATCAGCTATCGCCACCTGATGCTTCTGCAACCTTCTGCTTGCCAGCAGAGATCCAAGGCATCATTCCGCGAAGGCGAGCGCCAACGACCTCAATTGGGTGCGCCTTGCCCTCTTCTTGCATGCGGTGGTAATTCGCACGACCAGATTCGCTCTCGTTCACCCACTCATCAGCAAACTGACCGGACTGGATCTCTGACAAGACCTTCTTCATCTCGGCCTTTGTCGCATCGGTAACAATGCGAGGGCCACGGGTCAAGTCGCCATATTCAGCGGTGTCTGAAATTGAGTAACGCATACCAGCAATACCCTCTTCATACATCAGGTCGACAATGAGTTTGACCTCATGGAGGCACTCAAAGTACGCCATCTCCGGGGCATAACCAGCTTCGACAAGTGTCTCGAATCCAGCCTGGACCAAACGAGTCAAACCACCACAGAGCACTACCTGCTCACCAAAGAGGTCAGTCTCAGTTTCTTCGGTGAACGTTGTCTCGATAACACCAGCGCGAGCACCGCCGATTGCGTCGGCGTATGACAATGCGATCTGCTTTGCTTGACCTGTCGCGTCCTGCTCGACCGCGAT
>JALRDI010000169.1 GCA_023257035.1 Ilumatobacteraceae bacterium
TAACAAAAGCCGGACTCAACGTGTTGGCGCTCGATGTCGTCTCAATCGAGACAATGAACGTTGACCTACGGCGACTCGCCGATGCCATCGGATATGAACATGCTGTCGCCGAAGTGAGCAAGGTTTCACCACTCAACCAACGTGCCTTCGTGCCGATCTGGCGGCGACCATGGATGTCAATCGGCGCTGACACATTCGGGTCACGTCTTCTCGAAGCGATGGGAATCACAAACATCTGCTGTGAGATGGAATCGAATTACCCAGAACTTGACCTTTCGACTGTTACCGAGATGCGGCCAGACCTCATCATCGTTCCTTCTGAGCCATACGAATTCGAAGATGCTCATCTAGAAGAGTTCACCGACATTGCTCCAACGGTTCGCGTTGATGGTCGTGACCTGTTCTGGTGGGGAGTGCGAACCCCAGACGCGATCACACGCCTCCATGAACAACTCCGCTCGCTCTGACGACTCTCCTATCCGTCAAGATGTCGTCATGACTTCAGGACTTCTCGCCGGCAAGACCGCTCTCGTTACTGGTTCGTCACGCGGTATCGGACGTGCAATCGCGATCGCGTTTGCTGAAGCCGGCGCGAATGTTGCCATTAACTACGTGAACGATGCTGATGCTGCCACATCGGCGGTGAGCGAGATTGTCGCATTGGGTCGGCAAGCGGTTGCCATCCAGGCAAATGTCGGCGAGCCACAAACAGCGGTCAACCTCGTCAACGCAGTCACAGCTGAACTCGGCCCGATTGATGTGCTCGTCAACAACGCTGGTATCGGTGGACGTGTTGGCGACCCTCAAGACCTCACCCTCGAGCAATGGCAGACGACGATGAACGTCAACCTCACTTCAGCGTTCGTGCTCACCGACGCAGTGCTGTCATCAATGCGAGAGCGCCAATGGGGTCGCATCATCAATGTGTCATCAACCGCCGCTCAGACCGGTGGCTCAATTGGTCCTCATTACGCTGCCTCGAAGGCCGGCATCATCGGACTCACCCACGGCTACGCCAAAATGCTCGTCAAAGAGGGCATCACCGTCAACGCGATTGCAATGGCGCAGATCGATACTGACCTCGTCCACTCATCTACCCCAGCGGACCCGTCGAGAATTCCAGTTGGTCGTCTCGGCTCGACAAGCGAAATTTCAGATGTTGCATGCCTTCTTGCGACGAATGCCTACATCACAGGTCAAACCATCAGCGTGAACGGTGGCATGTACTTCACCTCGTGAAGTCGAAGCTGGCCCGTACCGCGCGGGAATAGCAACGACGTATCGGGGTTGAGATGGGTGTGAACACCATCGCTGCCACACCCGAACGCCTTCGCAATCTGCGGACGTGGAACCTTGCGCTAACCATCTTGCACTTCGCTCAGGCAGTCGTCATCGTTCTCATCGCAGGAGACTTCGCGATCGATGTCACCTCAACATTTCCTGAGGGGCCTCCCGGAACTCGGGTTCCGACCGCAGAACCTCTCTTTGGCGTGCGCATTGGTGCAGCAATCGGTCTGTTCCTGCTGCTTGCCGCCATCGACCACTTCCTGACGGCAACGGTTGCTCGCTCAACATATGAATCAGATCTTCGGTCCGGCATCAACCGGTTTAGGTGGGTCGAGTATTCGGTGAGCGCCACCATCATGGTGCTGTTGATTTGTGCCTACTCCGGTATCACCGGTGTGTCGGCGCTGCTCGGAATCATCGGCGCAAACGTTGCAATGATTCTTTTCGGCTGGATCCAAGAGCGCAGCAATCCGCCTGGGCGAACGACGACATCAATGACGGCATTCTGGTTCGGCACCATTGCTGGTCTCGCTCCGTGGGCCGCCATCGTGGTCAATGTCGTCGGCTCCGAGACGGTTCCCGGATTCGTCTACGGAATTGTCATCACTGAAGCAATCCTGTTCTTCAGTTTCGGACTCAACCAGTGGTTGCAATATCGCGGCATTGGACGCTGGACCGATTATTTCTACGGCGAGAAGGTCTACCTCGTGCTGAGTCTCGTTGCGAAGTCAGTGCTTGCGTGGTTCATCTACTTCGGATCACTCGCGAACTAGT
>JALRDI010000171.1 GCA_023257035.1 Ilumatobacteraceae bacterium
CTCTGCCAACTCAGCCATTCCTTTGCGACTGGTGGAAGCTCGTGATGGTCATCGACAATCTCTGGCAACATCGTCACGCCGTTGGCGATGAGCGACATCGATGAAATGCCTGCGGAGCGGAGTTCACCGTTGAACCTTGAGATTTCGTTCAACGACTCTGATGTCGGCGTCGCCACGAGCACAAACGCGGTCGACTCGCTTCGCCACATCCGTTGCACGGTGATCGCTCGCTGCCGGAACGACGTCTCCATGCCGGTGAACGAACGAAGAAACTCGACGACGTCATTCAGCACGTTTGATCCGATGACGCGTCCAACTGCTTTCAGCAGTGGTTGAGTGGCAGCCGAAAGGAACCGAGCCGCTCGCCCGCCGGTGCCCATCAACAATTTGAATACTTGATGGTCAAGAAATTTCACCAGGACATCTGGCGCCTCGACGACGGCCATTGCTCGATCGCTCGGTGGGGTGTCGACCACGACGAGGTCGAACGCTTCATCTGTCGTCAACCGGTAGACGGCCTCAGTTGCCATGTACTCCTGGGTTCCGCCAAGTGAGGTTGCGATCGATTGGGTAAACGGGTTCGCAAGGGCTTCATCGGCCTGGCCTGGCCGAACAGCCGTCGTTCGGATGACTCGTTCGAGTTCAACGGCGGGGTCGAGCATCATTGCCCACAGTTGCCCGGAAACGTCGGAGGGAAGCGCTACCCGAGCCGGGTCGGGCCCGAGTCCATGTTCAAGGCCGAGCGCATCACCTAAGCGGCGTGCAGGGTCGACGGTGATCACTACGACGCGTTTCCCGAGTGTGGCTGCGGCGAGTCCGATACTTGCGGCCATCGTCGTTTTGCCGACTCCGCCAGAGCCGCAACACACAATGACCGACCGGTGAGAGATGAGCTCAGAAATCATGAATCTGTTTGCCCTAGGTGACGAAGAGCGAGATTCGCGAGGTCCTCTTCAGCGAGATCTGCAGTTGGAAGTTTTGGTACCTGCAAGACCGACACCTGAAGAGCTTGGATAAATCGTTCAGTGTCGTCGAGCGATCGTTGATGTCGGGCGACTGCTGCACGAATGCTCGTGGCAAGAGGGTCGGAAAGCATCTTGAGTTCTCGACTGGATAAACCAACAAGGTCGCCGTCGGGTTCGACGGCGTTCACCACACCGGCTGACAACCCAACACCAACATCGCGAACGGCCGAGACCAACTCGAGAGACTCATTCACTGGTGTGGTCTCCGCCTTTGTCACGACAACAGCAGCGCAACGATCGCGATCCAACAGCAACCTCTGCACATCGAGTGCTTGTTCTCGTATTGGCCCACCTTCGACGATCTCAAGCAAGCCAGCAACCGACGACAGCATCGAGGTCGCGTGGCCCGTTGCAGGAGCATCAAGGATGACAACATCATGCTGACCGGCGTTAGCGAACTGCTTCACCTTTCCAAGCACGACCAAATCGTGAATTCCGGGAGCGGCAGCGCCAACAACTTCGATCACTCCGGATTGAGCGAGGCGGCGGGCAAAAGTTCCGAAGCCTTGGTCGAGGAGGTAATCCTCAAGAGCTGAACCAGCCGAAACTGACCTGACATCGACTCCATCAGGGCATAACCGATGAAGTGATGACTTTCCATCGATTGCGACCACAAGAACTTTGAGGCCAGCAGCTTGAGCGCCGTGAGCAAGAAGAGCCGTTGTGGTTGTGCGGCCAACACCGCCCTTGCCAAGTACGAGGAGCACTCGCGCGCCACGCTCTGCCCTCGGTAGGGTTCCATCAGGCAGTAACCACGGAGCAACCCAGTTGCTGTCACCACTCATTGCGAATTTGACCATTCAATTTTTCCGGAGGCACTCGTGCGCAGATTAGTCATTGCTCTTGGAATCCTGCTCTCCGTGCTGGGATTCGGTGAGTCCTTTGTATCTGCAGCCGATGAGGTGGCACCGGTCGATGTTCTGCAAGTCGACGGGCTGATGGACCATGTCGTTGCGAGCGAAATCATCGAAGCAGTTGAACGATCGACGACGAATGGCGCGCAGGCGCTGATCCTGCAGGTGAATTCAAAAGGTTCGTTGCTGACAAATGACGAAATCGATGAAGTGCTTGTGGCAATTGACGAGTCGGTCGTGCCAGTTGCGGTATGGGTCGGACCGACTGGGGCCAACCTTTTCGGTGCTTCTGCTCACCTTCTTGCTGTCGCCGATGTGAGTGGTATGGCTCCGGGCGCAAAGATCGGTGCTCTTGATCCTCGAGTTATTGCGCCGAACGCAGAAGGTGCAGCCCGTATTGCGCCTCTCTCGGGAGCAACGGTTGGGCTGAGTGAAGCTCGCGATCTTGGCGTGCTTGATCAGCGAATCTCTGATGAGGGAATTGCAACCATTGCGAACATGCTCGACGCGCTGAACGGGTACTCCAATGGGGTCACCACGCTCAAAACCACTGAAGAGGTCATCACCGAAGAAGGAACCGTGCAGCGCAACACCGTGGCAACCCCCCGGTTCTCCAAACTCGGATTGTTCGATCAGTTGCTGCACACGGTTGCAAGCCCGCCGGTTGCCTACCTGCTACTGCTCATTGGCCTGGGACTGCTCATCTTTGAATTCTTCACTGCAGGCGTTGGGGTTGCGGGTCTCGTCGGAGCGGTATCAACGTTGCTTGCCGGCTACGGAATTGCCGAACTTCCTGCCCGTTCATGGGCGGTTGCGCTTCTCGTCATTGCGATGGTTGCGTTCGCCATTGATGTGCAGGTGGGTCTGCCACGAACGTGGACGGGTATCGGCATTGTGCTCACCATCGTCGGCAGTTTCTGGCTGTTCGAATCAGTTCCTGGGGCTTCGTTGCGCCCAACATGGCTTTCGCTCATCGCGGGCATCGGCGGAGTGATGTTGGCGTTCACCGCCGGAATGCCATCGATGACACGGACACGATTTGCGACACCAACTATCGGGCGTGAATGGATGGTTGGCTCAGAAGGAACGGTTGTCGAGCGTGTTGATCCCGAAGGCATCGTCAATGTCGGCGGAGCAGACTGGCGTGCGCGTACCAACCGTGCGACCCCCGTCGATGCTGGCGACACGGTCAAAGTCATCGCCATCGATGGCATCACTCTCGAGGTTGAGCCGCTTGAGGGAGCAGCGCGTGACTACCGGCGCTGATGGCTTGAGGGTCGATGTCAAGCGACTCGATCCCGACATGCCGTTGCCGGAATATGCCCATTCTGGTGACGCCGGAATTGACCTTCACGCTCGCGAAGATGCAGTCATCACTCGACGTGGTGGACGAGTACTCATGCCAACAGGAATTGCGATCGCAATTCCTCTCGGTTGGGCAGGGTTCGTATTACCGAGGTCTGGGTTAGCCCTGAAGCATGGACTTTCGGTCGTGAATTCGCCGGGGCTGATCGACTCGGCCTACCGCGGTGAACTTAAAGTTGTTCTCATCAATACCGACCCGGCAGCCGACTATGAGATCACTCGGGGTGATCGGATTGCGCAGTTGGTATTACAGCGCGTCGGAGAGGTCACTTGGAATGAAGTTGAGGAACTTTCAGGTGACGACCGAGGCGGCGGTTTCGGCCACTCAGGCCGTTAAGCCCGGGTAAAGCCTGCCGATCAGGCTTCGATAATCGTTACCGACTCAATGATGACCTGCTCGAGTGGCGGAACGCCGTTCGACTCAGGGTTTCCAGCGGCATCAAGCGCAGGAAGAGTCGTGTCGAGGCCTTCGGTCACCTGACCGAACAGTGTGTAGTTCGGCGGCAAGTTGACACCGGTCGCACCCGAAATGATGAAGAACTGACTTCCGTTTGTATCAGGACCGCTGTTTGCCATCGCGAGCGAACCAATTTGGTATTCACCAGCCGCTGGAAGTTCATCTGCGAATCGGTACCCAGGTCCGCCGGCTCCTGTTGCAGTCGGATCACCGCACTGCGCCATGAAGCCAGGGATGATGCGGTGACACTCGGTGTTATCGAAATAGTGGTAGCGAGCAAGTGTCACGAAGTTGTTCACCGTGAGGGGAGCGCGTGCT
>JALRDI010000193.1 GCA_023257035.1 Ilumatobacteraceae bacterium
ATGACTGAAGCACTTGGATTCGACGGCAGAGTAGCAATCATCACCGGAGCGGGTGGAGGCCTCGGCCGCCAACATGCCCTTCTTATGGCATCACGCGGTGCACTTGTCGTCGTGAACGACCTCGGCGGTTCAGTTGACGGCACCGGATCTGACAAGGGTGCCGCTGACAAGGTTGTCGATGAAATCGTCGCTCTTGGCGGAGAGGCCGTATCCGATACCAATTCTGTCGCAACGGCAGAAGGCGGAGAGGCGATTGTAAAGACGGCGCTCGATGCGTATGGAACCGTTGACATTGTCATCAACAACGCCGGCATCCTCCGAGACAAGGCGTTCCACAACATGGACGAGTCGCTGGTTGATCCAGTTCTTGACGTGCACCTCAAGGGCGCATTCAACGTGACGGGACCCGCATTCCGAGTGATGCGCGAAAAGGGATACGGACGAATCATCTCGACCTCGTCAGCTGCGGGAATCTTCGGCAACTTTGGTCAGGCCAATTACGGCGCAGCAAAGATGGGACTTGTTGGATTCACCCGAGTTCTTGCAGTTGAGGGTGCTCGCTTCAACATTGCAGCAAACGCAATTGCTCCGATTGCACTCACCCGCATGACCGAAGATCTCCTGGGTGACCTTGGCCAGAAGTTGCAACCTGACTATGTTGCCCCACTCGTGACCTTCTTGGCGCACGAGTCATGTGATGCGACTGGTCGTGTCTTCTCTGTTGGCGGTGGACGTGTTGCAGAAGTCTTCATTGGAGAATGCCAAGGTTTCACCGACGCCAACCTGTCACCAGAGTCGGTTCGCGACAACTGGTCGACAATTTGCGATCGTGAGGGCTACGCCGTACCTGCGCAAATCGCTGAAGAGACGAAGATGTTTGTGGATGCTCTCCGGTGAGCAACCGAGTCACCATTCCAAGATCTGACGGATCATCCCTCGTACTTCACCATCTGGGAGGTTCAGGAGACGAGCCACTCCTCATTTCTCATGCAACCGGCTTTCACGGACGGTGCTATCTGGAGATGGTGCAACACCTATCAGACCGGTGGACGGTTTGGGCCCTCGATTATTCAGGCCACGGCGAAACACCATCATCGCAATCGTCGGTTCAGACATGGGAATGTTTCGGGGAAGACGCCATTACCGCCGCCCGGCATCTTGCTCCCAATGGCGAACTTCGGGTATTCGGGCACTCAATGGGTGGCGCTGCCGTACTCATGGCCCACCTGAGAGACCCTGCGGCATTCTCGCAACTTGTTGCTTTTGAACCAATCGCCCCTCCCCCGAATGACAACTTTGATGTCGCCAACCTTCCAATTGCCGTTGGTGCAGAGCGCCGACGACCAACATTTGATAGTGCCGAGCTCGCGATTGAGAACTACGCATCTAAGCCACCGCTTGGAATATTCACTCGCGAATCCCTCAGCCATTATGTGAACTTCGGAGTGCAGAGCAACGATGACGGGTCGGTGTCACTGTCGTGCACCCCGACGTTTGAGGCTTCTGTCTTTCGAGCCGCCCACCGAAATCAACTGTGGGAATCGCTGCCTGAAATCGATCTTCGGGTGAACGTCGTCGCCGGAATCGTTGAAGAGAATCAACCTTCAAACTTCGCTGAAGGTGTAGCGAAGCGACTGCCGAATGGTTCATATCACCTCAATCCATCTTGGAATCACTTTGGGCCATTCGTCGTTCCCGCCGAAGTTGCCCACACCATCGATCAATTGTTTGATACTCCGCGTT
>JALRDI010000275.1 GCA_023257035.1 Ilumatobacteraceae bacterium
ATCTCGGCGCGACAACCATCACGCGGTGTCCTCGAGCGACGAGCGCCTGCGGGAGCGATCCACACACGTCCGCCAAACCACCCGTCTTGGACCATGGAGCGACTTCGCTCGTGACACCCATTGGGGTGCCGACCAACTCCAATGAGTCGATGGTGGCTCCATCGACATCGATGATGCCGGCAGAAGGGAACACGGCACGGGTTTCGACTGCGCCCTCTTCTGACAACTGATATTCACCCGGGTTCGTGAGCACCGCATCGACTTTGTCGTCAACGATCGCATCTCTCACCTCGGGCGCACCCACTGCAACCAAACCGACCATCACGATTCCCATCGCAATGGCGAAGAGGCGCAGGCGAAGGGCTCGATTCACCCTTTCAGACTATTAGGCAACAAGGTGCGGTGGCACGGGCACCTCGTCAACGACGAGGATTTCTCGTTGCTCCTTTGGCGGACGACCTCTGCGAGGCCGGTCCTCAACGATGGCACCCTCCATCAACAGCTGCCCACCCCAAACGCCGTAATACTCGTTGCGCTCGAGCGCCCCGCGTAAACAGTCATCGGCAAGCCGACATCGGCTACAAATCGCCTTCGCTCTTGCAAGCTCATGTGCGTGATCAGAAAAGAACAGGTGGGCAAGCCCACCATCACCATCTGAACAGCGAGCCCGATCGAGCGGAAGTGGTTCTGTTACTGGAAATTCTGGGATTTCAATGTGAATGCTCATGCTCATAAGAGCACGAACACCTCAAGTTCTCACACTTTTTTAGATTTTGAGCAGAATTTTTCCGACGTTGGCGTCAGCCTCCATGTGGCGGTGGGCATCTGCAATGTCATCAAGGGCAAATGTGGTGTCGATCACAGGTTTCAAGTCACCGCTGTCGAATCGCGGAAGCATCTGTGAGGCAAATCCTTGGACAGCGGCAATCTTTTGTTCGATCGGTCGATTCCTCAGGGTGGTGCCGATCCAGGTTGCCCGTTTTGCGAGGATGAGTCCTGTCGTTATCGATGACGCTGCACCCCCCATCAGACCGACCTGCATGATCGTCCCTTGCGAAGCAAGCGCACGCAGATTCCGATCGGATTCCTCTCCTCCAATGACATCGAGGATGACGTTCATCCCTTGAGGAACAGCTGACTGAAGTTCAGACAACCAATCAGAGGGTGAGCGTTCGATAACGAGGTCGGCACCAAGATCTCGACACGCATCAGCTTTTCGAGCCGAGCACGTAACTGCGATATTCGCCCCGATCGCTTTCGCGATCTGAATCGATGCGGTTCCTACGCCACTCGCACCTGCGTGTACGAGCGCCCACGCTCCAGATGTGAGCCCTCCTTGGCCGATGAGTGCATCCCAAGCCGTCACAAACACCTCAGGAATTCCAGACATCTCTTCATCAGCGACGGATGCGGGCACCGGCATGGCCAGTCGCTCATGGGTGACGACGAGTTCGGCGTGGCAAGCACCGGCTTCGATACCCATCACTCGATCACCAACCGACCAACGAGTCACACGCTCACCGATCGATTCCACGACTCCGGCATATTCGAGACCGAGGATTTCGTGCTCCCGTTTCAACGGATCTGGGTATGCACCTTGGCGTTGCAAGGTGTCGGCACGGTTGCAGGCACTGTACGACACTGCAACACGAATCTCATCAGGTCCAGGAAGTGGATCGGGAACTTCCTTCACCACGATGACCTCGGGACCCCCGTACTGTTCTACAACCGCTGCTCGCATCTCACGAGTGTCGCCTGCGAAGGACCCCTACGTCAATCGTTCAGGTCTCGGAATGTTTATTCAACGCTTCGGATACTTCGGTTTGGGAACGAAAGACGATGCGTTGGTAGTGCTGTAACTCAGCAACACTCTCTTTGATGTCATCAAGCGCCCGGTGGGAATTTGGTTTCCACGGCCGACGCGCATTTGCATCTGGGTACCACCGACGAACCAGTTCTTTAATGCTCGATACATCAACACTTCGGTAATGAAGGTAGTTCTCAATGTCCGGGAGGTACTGCGCAAGGAATCGCCGGTCGGTCCCGATCGAGTTTCCGCAAAGCGGCACCACTCCTGGTTCCGGGCAATGCTCCTTGATGAAGTCGAGGGTCTGCTGCCCAGCTTCTTCGAGGGTCAGAGTTGACGACTTAATTTGCTCAAGCAAACCAGAGTCAGTGTGCATTTTTGTCACTACTTCGTTCATTCGGTCGAGCACCTCATCTGGTTGGTGAACGACCAGATCCGGGCCCTCCGCAACAATGTTCAACTCGTCGTCCGTGATGATCGTTGCGATCTCCACGATGACGTCGCTCGTGTGATCAAGCCCGGTCATTTCAAGATCCATCCATACCAGCACCCTGTTGATGCTACGGGACATGCGGGGATTTATGTTGGTGGCAGATCCAAGCGACAAGGCATTCGACAATCTGGCACCATGTAGAGATGTCGCCGACGACCCTCGCTGAACTGCTCGCGATGGACGGTGTCGAAGAAGAGTTAACACTGCGATCGACGTTCGGATTCATGGCATTTCATGGTGGTGGTCTCGAGGCCGTCACCGACACCATTGCTCGCGCTGCAGCCGAAAAAGCAGGTGCTTCCTACTATGGGGTGCTTCATCCGAAAGATGATCCTCCTCATCTGCCGTCCACACGATTTCAACCGGATGAGTCAACAGCAATGCAGACCTTCTTCGATCATGTCGACGTTGTTGTCACCATTCATGGTTTTGGTCGCCGAGGACTCTTCACCTCGTTACTTCTTGGGGGCACCAACCGTGACCTTGCGAGTCACATAGCGGCGAAGTTGCGCCCTCGTCTTCCGGCGTATCGCCTTATCGACGATGTCGATGCAATTCCAAAAAATCTTCGCGGTCTGCATCCAGACAATCCGGTGAATCTTCCTCGGTACGGCGGAGTACAAATCGAACTGCCTCCTCGTGTGCGTGGGTCGTCTCCACTCTGGTGGGATTGGGAAGGCGGTCTCACTCCACACACAGAGCAACTCATCGAGGGTTTGGCAGAAGGTGCGGCGTCGTGGTCGACAATCTCGAACTCGCTTCCGAATAACCGCTGACAGTTGGCTCTCTGACCCGAACTTTCAGACGGAAATTGAGGTATTCAGATGATGTACGGAGCTAACCCCGAACAACTTGCGCAGCTCGGTCGAACACTGCACCAACAAATGTCAGTGATCTCGCAGCTCATGGCGACAGTTGACAAAGCGATTGGGTCGACCACCTGGCAAGGCCCAGCCCGCCAGCGATTCGAACAAGACTGGAACAGCTCGTTCAAGCATGCTCTTCATCGTCTCGACGAGGCGTTCGGCTCGGCCGGCCGTGATTGCATTGCTAGGTCGGAGGAGCTACTGAGAATCATGGGAAGCTGACTCGCGTCTCGATAAACGGCTTCGCTTACGTACACTCGACTTGTGGCACACATTGACTTCACCATCGAGCCGTTCGTCGAGGGACAACCTGGTGCGCATGTCACCGAGCCAATCGCTGCCCTTGCGGCGTTAGGAATCACTGCCGAATTTGGTGCATTCGGATCAAGTTGCGAGGCCGATCACGACATGATCCCGGAAGTCGTCGCTGCAGTCTTGAAGAGCGCGTTCAACAATGGAGCAACTCGCGTAAATGTCGATGTTGTAGGAGCCCCAGACACATGAGCGCTCCACATCAACACCCATTACTGACCTCGATACAGCCGCTGCTCGATGCAATCGGGGCGACGTCAGTGGATGCTGACGAAGCGCTTCCTGCAGATATTCCTCTCGTGATTGACGACGAGGTCATTGCTGCGGTGCGACTTCCCCAACTTCACGGCGCACTCGATCGGCTGATCGAATCAGTCGAGAGTGAGATTGGAGGTCGGCTGGCAGAGATGTCTCGTGAAGACAAGCAGCGCGCAGTTCGCCTTCTTGATGAACGCGGAGCATTCACGTTACGGCGGGCAGTTGAGGACCTCGCTGATGCAATGGGTGTCAGCCGAATTACGGTGTACAACTACTTGAACGCCATACATCGCTAATGCGAAACGGCGACCTTATCGACGTCGTCGGGTTTGACGCCGACGACACCCTGTGGCAATGCCAAGACGCATTTGACGCCGCTGAGCAACTCTTCTTTTCGGTCGTCGAGCCATATGCCTCAGATGGTGTTGATCTTGCTGATGCTCTTCGTTCAACAGAGCTCGGCAATCTTGCGATCTCGGGCTACGGGGTGAAGGCCTTTGGCCTCTCGATGGTTGAAGCCGCAGTAACCGCAACTGGCGGAAGTATTCCATCACGCGACATCGGGATCCTCGTTGACCACATCCATGACATGTTGCGTGAACCGGTCAAACTTCTCGATGGTGTTGCGGATGCATTGCATGCGGTGGCCCGCACTCACCGCATCGTGATGATCACCAAGGGTGATCTCGTACATCAAACGCGGAAAGTTCGAACCTCAGGGCTTGACCATCATTTTGAGCACATCAAAATCGTGCTTGAGAAGGACGCCGAGACGTATGCGAGCGTCCTCAACGAATGGGGAGTTGATCCACGACGTTTCCTCATGGTTGGAAACTCAGTTCGCTCCGATGTGCTTCCCGTTCTCGAGCTCGGTGGATTTGGATTGCACATTCCGTATCACGTCACGTGGGATCACGAAGTTGTTGAGTCCCCACAACACACATTCCACACCCTTGACTCCATCTCAGGCGTTGCCGATTGGCTTGCTGCTGAACACTCGTAGGAGATCGCTACAGCCGTCGCAACCGAACTTCGGAAACGCGGTGGTCGTCGCCTTTACGAACGATCAATGAGGCTCGATTCCGAGTCGGCATGATGTTTTCACTGAGGTTCACGCCGTTGATGCGAGCCCAGATCGACTTTGCCATTTCAACTGCCTCATCGTCATTGAGATCGGCATAATGAGCAAAGAAGCTGTCTGCGCGCTGGAATACCGACTCGCGGAAGGCAAGAAATCGTTCGACGTACCACTCTTGGATGTGCTGCTCATCTGCATCGACATAGATCGAGAAGTCGAAATAATCCGAAACAAATTCAGAGTCGTCGCCGCCAACCTGCAACACATTGATGCCTTCAACAATGACAATGTCTGGCGAGTCAACGACGACGCGTTCATCAGGAACAATGTCGTACACAATGTGGTCATAGACGGGTGCCGAAGCAGATGTTCCGCTCTTCACATTGCGAAGGAACTCGATGAGCGACCGGGTGTCGTAACTCTCTGGGAAACCTTTTCTGTCCATCAGGCCGCGGGCTTCAAGCTCCGCATTCGGATAGAGAAAACCATCGGTCGTCACGAGGTCGACCGCAGGGTGGTCAGGCCACCTCGACAACAACGCCTGCAAAATTCTGCTGAACGTACTCTTGCCAACAGCTACTGAACCAGCCACCCCGATGACATAAGGAACCTTTGGAGCGTAAGCACCAAGGAACGTCGCAGATACGCGATGAAGGTCTTGCACCGTGCTCACATAGAGGTTGAGTAGTCGACTCAACGGGAGATACACGGCAGCAACTTCGTCGAGATCGATTTTCTCGTTGATACCACGCAACTGCTCGAGGTCTGCTTCTGCCAAGGTCATTGGCGTCGCAGCTCGGAGAGCGGCCCATTCGGCCCTGTTGAATTCGATGTACCTGCTTGGCACGGCAGTGACCCTACGCTGGAAAAGTGGCGGATCAACCATCGGCAGCGAACATTGACGAACGCCGCCAACTTGGCTCGTGGTACACACCGGCTGCACTCATTGATGAGATGCTCAGCCTCCTTACATCTGATGGCTGGCCGAACACTGCGACAACCTCCACGCTTCGAATACTTGACCCATCTTGTGGTGATGGCAGGCTGCTCATCGCAGCCCAAGAGCGCATTGGATCCCCGAGTGCGCTTACTGGATGTGACATCGATCCACTCACTAGATCACCTAACGAGCGACTCGGCATTGAATTTGTCGAGGGGGACGGGCTCAGCATCAATTGGTCACATTTCGGTGACGACCGGGGTTTTGATCTCGTGATGTCGAACCCTCCATTCCTTTCGCAACTTGCTAGCTCGACATCTCGTAAAGGAGCGAGCGCACGAGGCGGAGGCCCATACGCAAATAGCGCAATGGAGTTTTGTCTCGCTGGTGTCGAGGCGCTTCGTCCGGGTGGCCGGCTGGCAATTGTGCTTCCTCAATCAGTTTTAGCTTCGCGAGATACAACCGAGTTGAGAACTCGGGTTACCTCACTTGCCGAGATAGTCACGTCGTGGTGGTCACCATCGCCACAATTCGATGCAGATGTCACTGTGGCAGTGCTGATCTTCGAGCGACGAGAGGCTGAAACTTCAGGCAGCGCGGCGCCGTGGACAACAGCAATCACTGAGGCACTCGGAATCCCACCGATCCCTCACCTCGCCGTTGATGGAGTTATCAGTGACCGGGCATCTGCAACTGCGAATTTCCGCGATGAGTATTACGCGCTGGTCCCCGCTGTCGGGGACCATACGACCGGTCCGCCACTCGTCACCTCTGGACTTATCGATCCCGCTCGATGCCTCTGGGGCGACAAACCCGTTCAATTCGCCCGTCAGATTTTTGAGGCACCGCGAGTCGACCTTGCACACCTCACAGGCCGATTCCCAAGGTGGGCTGAAAACATGTTGCGACCAAAAGTCTTGGTTGCAGCACAAACCCGAACCATCGAAGCGGTCGCCGATGTCAATGGCGAGTGGCTTCCTGGAGTACCAGTCACCACCGTCTTCCCAAACCATGCCGAAGAACTTGAACAGATTGCATCGGTGATCAATTCGCCGATCGCATCGCTCATCTCATGGCACAAACGGGCTGGGACTGGCCTCTCACCTACTTCGCTTCGGCTGTCGCCGTCTTCGATACTCGACTTGCCGTGGCCGAAGAACGAAATTGCAACGGATTCCTTGCAAACCCTCGCCAATGGAAACTTCTCTGCCTTCGGAGTGGTGATGTGTGAATCATTTGGCATAACCGGGCGTGATGCGGAAACCATCACCGATTGGTGGCGATCTGCTGGTCGACCACGCCAGAAAAGGGCATCACCGACAAACAAGAACCACTGAGGTTTGATTGACTAGAGGTGTGCGATCCCATTGGATGACCTCCTTCGCAGGACTTCTCGTTACGGTCGGCCTCGCCACCCTTAGCGCCTCGTGCGCATCTGAGCCAGAACTTGCTCTCTCTGCATCCGCCCTCGAAGGCAAAACGTTGTACGACACAAATGGCTGCGCATCGTGTCACGGATCAAATGGTGCTGGAGGAGTCGGCCCGGCATTAGCTGGCATTGCGGGCACAAACATTGCATTAAGCGATGGCTCGTCTGTACTTGCAGATCGGGCGTATCTCATCGACTCGATCTTGCAACCCCAGGCGCAACTTGTTGATGGATACAACATCAAGATGCCTCAGAACCAACTCACTGCCTCTCAAGCGGATCTTGTTGCCCAATTCATCGAAGAGTTACCCGATCCGTGATACGTCGGACACTTGCAATCACCCTTGCACTACTCGTGTTGGCCGCAGGCTGCGGTAACTCTCGCGAGTTTGCTGGATACGTGAGGACGCCTGCACCTTCGACAAAGGGAATCACACTTCCAGAACTTGGCACTTCGTCAGAACGTGAACTCGTCGCCGCAAACGGCAAGCTTCTCGTGGTGTACTTCGGCTACACCAACTGTCCAGATATGTGCCCAACAACAATGCAGGATCTCACCGTCGCCCTTCGCCGCCTCGATGACCCCTCGCAGGTCGAAGTTGCAATGGTGACTGTCGACCCGGATCGAGACCTTCCCGTGCTTGATGGATACGTGAAGAGTTTCATTCCAACCGCAGTCGCGCTCGGGACGACTGATCCATCGGCGTTAGTTGCGGCGGCAGAACCATTCGGTGTCAACTATCTCGTCGAAGAGTCCCCAGATGGGGTTGAGGTGGCTCACACAACTTCGCTCTATGTCGTCGATGATGAAGGTCTGTTACTCCTCACCTGGCCGTTTGGCATCCCATCAGTCGACATTTCGGACGACCTCAACGACCTATTGGACGGCCGGCGATCGTGAAACGCTCAGTGGTCGCCACATTGCTCGTTGCAGTTGTTGCGCTCGGCACAGTGGCCGGTGTCAGTTTGTTCTCTGGAGAAGAGCCACAGTTTCAAGCAATTTCTGACTCTGCCCCGGCTGATTATGAGTACGTGATTCCTCAGGGCACCGGCGAGCGCATCGATGCTGGAGAAGCGATCAGCATCATTCCTGCTGAACTCGAAGTTCATGTAGGCGAATCGATTCGAATCGTCAATAACGATGAGCGAGGCCACATTGTTGGCGTCTTTTTTATTGGGGCGGGCGAAATAATGTCGCAGTCGTTTACGAGCGCCGGAACGCTCAGTGGGGGCTGCACAATTCACCCCAGTGGGGAGTTCACCCTCCAGGTTCTCAATTGAATGTAATGAGATTACGACCTCTCCGTTTACTCAACTCGGTGTTGTGTGGGGCGCTCTTGTCATTCACCATTGCCGGGGTGTCTCATGCCGATGCACCAGGGCCAACCGACTACAGGTCGACGATCACCAGAGTCGAAATACCTGAAGGAAGTTCACTTCCCGACGGGGTCGACATTTCGGTTGAGGGCCATGACGCATTTATGAGGGTCCAGGTACGTGAGGGGACCACAGTTGACATTTCGGGCTACGAGGGGGAGCCGTACCTCCGTATTGATGCCGAATGCGCAGTCTTTGAGAATCAACGTGCGATGTCAACGTGGTACAACCAAGAGCGTTTCGGATCAGACATTGATCGCAGCCTCGTTAACCACGAGCTACCAGCAGACTGGATGCAGATTGGCTCAAGTTGTGCAGTCGCATGGCATGACCACCGTCTGCACTACATGTCCCCTTCAGCACCGATTAACGCTCGGCCCGGCGATGTCCTCATCATCGATTCGATCCCGATCACCATCGACGGCACACTCGTCACAGTTCATGTTGAAAGCGTTCTTGTCGAGCCTCCGTCGCGAGCTGTGCCAATTACTGCAGCGGTCTTTGCACTCGTTATTTCAGGCCTTCTCCTGAGAGCGCAACTCGCATCAATTGCAACAACAGTGGCAGCTGTAGTCGCACTGGTGTTGGGAGGCGCACAATATGTCTGGTCTGCGCCCGAGACTGGACCACAACTCACCGTCATCGTGATTCCTCTGTTGGCAGTTACGGCAGGTGGTTGGGCTATGTGGTCTCGTCACACTCCAGGATCGATCACCCCGATCGGCACTCAACTTCTCGGCGGAGTATTGCTTGCAGTGTGGGTCTGGCAGCGCGCCGGAGTCGTTTCATCAGCACTACTTCCAACGTCATTGCCGTATTCAATCGATCGAGTAGGCACCGTCGCTGTCGCCACAGTCGCTGTCATCAGTGTTGGTCACGCTGCGGTTGCGCTCGGGCAGCTCATGTCAACAGACCCTGCTCGCCCAACCCTCGGATAATTAGCCCTCACTGACTTCTACGCTCACCGTAAGGTCATCAGCGGTCGCAAAGTCGAGCGTGAGTTCAAATGTTTCTCCTGCAACAAGTGGGGCGGCAAGATCAATCAGCATGATGTGATACCCACCCGGCGCAAGCCGAACCGGTGAACCTGCAGGGAGTTCGAGAGAGTCAATCTGCTGCATTGACATTGCACCGTCGTGCATCCCGTCATCGCTCATATCCATTGACTCGTCACTCATATCCATTGAGTGAACGACCTCGTGAATCTCCGCGTGGTCAGCGATCTCGTCAGAGACTGTCACCCCGATGAGAGCGTCATCATCAGTCGCTGTGATCTTGAAGTACGCAGCACCAGTCGTTACCCCTGCTGGGCTCGCACGCGCCCAAGCATCTTCAACTGCAATCGGGTCACCTGCAGCGCACGACGCAAAAAGTGCGGTTGCTCCGATGGCCGTCACGAGGCGAGAAAACGTCATCGAGTCAACCTACCGCTTCTCGAAATTATGGGGACTTAACGGTTCCAAGGAGCTTCAGCAGACACCGCTCCAGGGCCTCCCGTCAGCACCTCGACGCCATCTTCGGTAACAAGAACGGTGTGTTCGAATTGTGCTGTCCGTTGCCAATCCGCCGTGACCGCTGTCCAGCCGTCGTCCCACATGCGATGGCGCCAATCACCCAGCGTGATCATCGGCTCGATGGTGAAGGTCATCCCTGGAAGCATCTCGAGCGTTGAACGCGAGTCGTAGTAATGGAGAATTTGAATATCCGTGTGGAATTGCTCACCGATGCCGTGACCGATGAACGCTTTGACTACTCCATAGCGATGTTCTTTCGCGTGGTCTTCGATCGCGCGGCCAATATCACTTACTGGACGACCTGGTCGCACAGCTTCAATTCCGAGCCACGTGCATTCTTCGGTAATGCGAATAAGTTCGCGACTCGCCTCATCGACGTCTCCCACACAGAACGTGGCGTTCGTATCACCGTGAACGCCACCCACAAAGCCAGTGACATCGAGATTCATGATGTCTCCATCGAGCATCACTCGCGAATCAGGAATGCCGTGACAAATCACTTCATTTGCTGAGGTACACAAACTCTTTGGATAACCGTGATAATTCAACGTGCTCGGATACGCGCCACGTTCGATGAACAAATCGTGGACGTACGCATCAACTTCGTCGGTGGTTTTGCCTGGCTCAAGAAATTCGCCGGCTAGACGAAGAACCTCTGCAGCAACTTTGCCTGAGTGGCGCATACGTTCGATGATCTCTGGGCTTTTGACGAGCGGCTCATCCCAATGCTCCACGACCCCAGAATCGGCATAGGAGGGTCGAGGGATCGTGTCGGGCACTAGTCGCATCGGCGAAATTTCACCCGGATGCACCCGACCTTCAGTGTTTCGATGGCACCGCTTGTATTTGCGCCCACTGCCGCACCAGCACGGATCGTTTGCTTGGAGAGAGCCTGCAGGAGGTTGCGTGTTCATGACACGCCAAGTCTAGGAGCGCACCTAAGCGGTGGCTTACGGAGCGAGACGATGACGAACCCAGGCCGCATCTGAGCGCACATACTGAATGCGATCGTGCAGGCGGCTCGGCCGGCCCTGCCAGAACTCCCAGCGCACCGGGATGATTCTCCACCCACCCCAAAATGGTGGTCGGGTGACCTCTCGGCCCTCAAATCGGGCTTCGACATCGGTGACGAGTGACTCAAGGGTTTGCCGACTCTCAATTACTTCTGATTGAGGTGAAGCCCAGGCGCCAATCTGCGATCCTCGAGGGCGACTCGAAAAGTATGCGTCGCTCTCGGGATCAGAGATTCGTTCTACCGAGCCCACCACACGAACTTGCCGGTGAAGTGCGAGCCAACCAAATACTGCTGACGCGTTACTCGATGAGTCGAGTTGCTCGCTTTTGGCCGAGTTGAAGTTGGTGAAGAACGTGATGCCGTTGTCGGAGACTTCACGGGCGAGCACGATTCGGGCATCGGGCACGCCACTGGCATCAACGGTTGCCACCGTCATTGCATTTGGTTCAACGAGATCGGCTTCGGCTGCTTCTTCATGCCAACGGTGCCATTGCGCTACCGGGGAATCATCAACATCAGCAATGTCAAGCCCAGCGGTTTCGTATTGCACGCGCCGGTTGCGAACCAGATCGTTGTCGCCTGCCATCTCAACCTCCGAGAACGGTAATGCCTCGCATGTACGGCAGCAGCACTTCAGGGACCTTCACGCTTCCGTCTTCTTGACGGTGGGTTTCAAGGATTGCTGCCCAGACACGGGGCACTGCAAGTGCTGACCCATTCAACGTGTGCACGAGCACCGTGCCCTTCACTGGTTTGCCATCGGCGTCAACCTGGCGATATCGAATATCTGCTCGACGAGCTTGATAATCGGAGAACCACGACACCGATGACACTTCGAGCCACTGCTCACACCCAGGTGCGTATACCTCGATGTCAAATGAGCGATGGTGGCTTTGACCTAAATCGCCCGAGCAAATCTCAATTACCCGATGGTGCAGGCCAAGCGACGAGATCATTCGCTCGACACGGCTAATCATGTCAACTAAGAGTTCGGGAGCTTGATCGGCTGTCGCCAACGCAAGGATCTCAACCTTGTCAAACTCATGAGACCGCAACATGCCACGGGTATCCCGACCAGCAGAACCTGCTTCACGCCGGAAACACGGACTATACGCCATGAACCGAGCCGGGAGTTCTGCAACGTCAAGGATTTCACCGCTGTACATCGATGTCAGCGGTACTTCAGCAGTTGGAATGCACCACAGATCGTCACGTTCGATCGCATATGCGTCATCTGCGAATTTTGGTAGCTGCCCTGTCGAGGTCAGCGTTGCGGTTGAGACGAGCGACGGTGGACGGATCTCTTCGAAAGCGTCAGCGTTGCTGTCGAGTGCGTATTGACACAATGCTCGTGCCATGGTCGCCCCGGCACCGCGCTGCATTGTGAACATCGATGCCGCAATTTTTGTTGCACGTTCATTGTCGAGAATTCCCAGTGCTTCGCCGATCTCCCAGTGCGGAACGCGCTGGTGGTCGGCAAATCCATCGAGCCCGCCTTCTGGAAGAAACGGACCAGTGACGACAGGGTTATCCGCATCGCTTGCTCCATTCGGTACATCTGGGTGTGGCACGTTCGGAATATGAAGCAGCAATTCGTGCATGTTTGCCGAAATTGCTTCATGCTCGTTCTCAATGCGACCGACTTCTTCGCCCAATGCACGGCTTTCGGCCTGCACCGTTTCGGCCTGCTCAACGTTGCCATCGCGCCGAAGTTGCCCGACCTCACGTGAAAGTTCGTTGATACGTGCCCGGGCATCATCTCGACGAGCGGTAATTTCTCTCAACTGTCGATCAAGCTCAACAACCTGTTCAATCTGAGAGTCACATGACGCATCGCCGCGACGCGCAAGAGCGGCACAGATCTCATCTGCATGTTCACGGAGCTGGCGAACGTCAATCACGGTGCCGAGGCTACCGGTCAGTCGTCTTCGCGTGCAGGTGCACTGCGTGCGAAGGCGGCCTCGACATCGGCAGTGGTGAGCGGAGCTTCATCAAGAACTTCGGTTTCTGCGTCAGCATTTCGGCGATAGTCATGGCTGTTCTTGAACTGCTTCGCATATTGAATGAAGTAGCCAATGATGAGGGCCCACAAGAACATTCCAGCCATGGTCTTCATGATCGCACCGGCGAGTTGCTGGTCCTCTGCGAGTGACAGCCCCCACAGACGAACCGGACGGGCATAGGCTTCGTACACGGCAGATTCGGCAAATGTAAGGAACGCAGCGGGAATCGTTGGGACGATTGATTGGGCGAACAGGTAAATGCCTTTACCCAACGGTCCCAGCTGGAACTCAGGTATCGGACCGACCACTGGCATCCACATCAGGAGTGCAGATGACACCACCAGAACATGAAGCAGGTAGTGCAGAGCACCATTCCAGTAGCCATCGCCAACAGAGGCGTTCACCAGCGATGGTAAATGCGTCAACAGTGTTGCTCCGTTGAAGAGGAGTGCTGCAATCACCGGTCGGGTGAGAAACTTCATCGCTCGGTAGACGGAGCCGTTACCGATGAGCACCCGCATCAACCATGTCGGGGTTGCGAGCAACGCAAGCGGTGGAAGCCAGAACGACAGCGCCATGTGCTGCACCATGTGCACCGAGTAGAGGTAATCCTCACTGATGTCGTGAATCGGCCAATCGCTCGAGACCCAGAGCACAACAATTGCCGCAACGAATGCGATTGTGTTTGTTCGACTCAGCACCGATTGCCCCGGCGCAACCGCCTTGGGGCCGATAACTCGAACGGTATAGATAAACGCAATCGTGAGAAAGCTGGTGAGCAGCCACACCTCAGGGTGTGGGACAAACTTCCACGGATCGACAGAGATGTCGACCTGCGCCAACATCCAACTCACCTCAGCTCTGGAAGAAATGCAGTGTCGCAAGGAACACTGCATAGCAACCAACAGCCAGCACCATGCCGATATAGAACATGAGGCTGAAGAGTTTGTTGTCGAACTTCAAGTGCATGAAGTACAGCAGCACCATGAAGAACTTCACTGCCATCAAAATGAGCAGACCAGGCAGGAACGCGGCCCCGAGTTGTTCTTGGGTGTAGCTAAACACGACCTCTACCGCAGTGATCACTGCGAGCAAAATTGCGATCTTGATATAGCCAAGATCGCTCATACCGTGCTCCGCGTGATCATCTCCGTGAGTGTCGTGCTGTTCTGTGATCGTGCTCATGTCAACTCGATTCTTATCAGGCAGGGATCAGGTAGACGAGCGTGAAGATCAGAATCCACACGACGTCAACGAAGTGCCAATAGAGACCAAAAAGTTCAACGACTTCCTTCTTGTCGCCAACCACTTTGTTCTTTGAGATCATTCCCACCAATGACATCAGCATGATGATGCCGACGCTCACGTGAACGCCGTGGAAGCCGGTCAAGGTGAAGAAGCTCGATGAGAAGAGACTTGTGGTGAAGCCAAGGCCCTCGCGGTAGAAGGTCGTGAACTCGTATACCTGACCTGCCACAAAGAGAGCGCCAAGCAGTGCCGTCACCGACAACCACACCTTGGTATTGCGGTCGTCATCACGGTTCGCCGATGACACGGCCAACACCATGGTGAGCGATGACATCAGTAGAACAAAACTCGATGCTGAGGTGAACGGAATATCCCACACCTGGTCTGGGCCGAGGTTCGCCGAGTGGCGTCCTCGGTACAGCATGTAAGTAGAGATGAGACCACCGAAGAGGAGGCACTCTGACCCGAGGAACATCCACATCGCCAGCTTGTTGTTCGACAGGCCGGTCGATGTGTGATGGGCGCCGTGGTCGTCGTGACCGGCGTGGGTGTCGTCGTGGACGGCGGTGTCAGCCATGCGCGGCGA
>JALRDI010000276.1 GCA_023257035.1 Ilumatobacteraceae bacterium
GCATTGAAGTTGCTCAAGGTTTCGGAATGACAGAAACGAGCCCGGGTGCGATCTTCTTAGATCCGGCCGATGCGATGCGCAAGATTGGGTCAACCGGCAAAGAACTCATGCACACTGAGGCCCGCATCGTGAACGATGATGGCGAAGATTGCGGTCCGAACGAAGTTGGTGAACTGTGGGTTCGTGGCCCGCATATCACCCCGGGCTATTGGAATCGGCCCGATGCAACTGCTGACGCATTTGTTGATGACTGGTTGCGCACCGGTGATGCTGCAAAGCGTGACGATGAGGGTTACTACTACATCGTCGATCGCTGGAAAGACATGTACATCTCAGGTGGAGAGAACGTCTACCCGGCAGAAGTAGAGAATGTGATCTACCAGTTGCCAGGAATTGTCGAGGCGGCAATCGTGGGCGTTCCGGACCCGAAATGGGGTGAATCTGGCGTCGCTGTTGTCGTGCTTGAGGACGGTTCAGACCTTGACCAGGCGACCTTGATTCAGCACTGTGTTGAGCGTCTCGCGAAGTTCAAAGTGCCGGCTCGCATGCACGTCATGGATGTGCTTCCACGCAACGCAACTGGCAAGGTGCTCAAGCGTGAGCTTCGGGTCATGCTTGCTGGCGAAGACTCCCCGGCAATTAGTTAAGTGCTACGGCAAGAGCGGTGGAGCTTTGTAGCCGCCAGTCACCGACTCAACAAACCGAGCGAACTCGAGGGTTGTTCGGTCACCCATGAATGGGCCGACAATCTGCAAACCAACGGGAAGCCCCGATGGTGTTCGCCCCGCCGGCACGACGGTTGCTGGCAGGTAGACGTACCCGAATTGAGTCGTCCATGCAATCAGATCGGCGTACGGTCGGGTCGTGCCGTCAACTTCAAGGGTGCGCGTGTAGAGGTTCCCGCCATCGATGTGCTCAAACGCCGCGATGAACGCGGTCGGTGCAAGCACAATGTCGTAGTCGATGAAGAAGCGATCCCAGTTTCGACGCCGAAGTTCTCGCTGCTCTGACATGAGCAGCCAGTCGCGGTGGCGAATGGTGCTGGCTCGAGCCCGCATCGCCATCGTTGGATCAGCATCGTTGCTGCGCTCGAGAAGCCGCTCGTATTCCTCATCGGTGCGACCGGGTGAAGTTGCCGCGGACACCAACGGCATTCCAATTGAGTAGACGTCACTGAACTCATGGGCCGGGCGTGCCTTGTGATCAACCTTGATACCTGCGGTCTCAAGAGCACTGACGGCAGATTCGAGCACGTTGGCGACATCGTTTGAGACAGGGCATGCCGGGTCGTCAAGCCAGGCCGCAACGCGCAATTCGCGTGCGTTATGGCGAGTCGGCAGTAGGCGTTCGGGGTGATCGGAAATGACGTTGAGCATCAGTTCGAGGTCATCGACAGTTCGTGCAAGCGGACCAACAACGTTGACGTCGGCGTCGAGGGCGCCGTAGGTGAGGTGGTCGATGTATCCACGTTGTGGCACGACGCCGAACGAAGGCTTGTGGCCACAGACGCCCGAGAAGTGAGCGGGGAGTCGTACCGAACCTCCGATGTCGGTTCCGATTTCGACGGGAGTGAGACATGTCGCAACTGCTGCCGCAGCTCCTCCCGAGGATCCGCCTGGTGTTCTGCCGAGGTCCCATGGGTTGCCTGTCCGGCCAAACATCTCATTGACGGCTTGAATGTCGCCCGACCAGCGGGGCAGGTTTGACTTCCCCCAGATGACAGCGCCTGCATCGCGAGCGTGGGCTACCGATGCGGCGTCTTCTGTTGGAACATGATTAGTGAGTTCGATTGCCCCACCGGTGGAGCGCATTCCCTTTGTTGCAAGCGCGTCCTTCACCGTCATCGGTAATCCCGCTAAGGCGCCTAGACGGTCCCCATTGCTGCGTGCACGATCAATCTCTGCCGCTCGCTGTTGTGCAGCTTCCACATCGGTGGTCACGATGGCGTTGAGGCGACTGTGGAGCATCTCATGGCGAGCCAGGTGCTCGTCCAAGAGTTCAACTGCAGAGACATCGCCATTGTTGAGAGCCGCCAACTGCTCTGTCGCTGGCCTTCTTGAGATTTCACCAGTTCCCATCATCTGATGGTACGCGCAAACGGACGGCCGGTCAGCAGTGGATGCTGACTGGCCGTCCGTTGACGTTGATTTCAGCTACCGGGCTGAGGTACCACTCGGAGGTATGGCTTCACGGTGGTCCAGCCGCCTGGGAACAATTCAGCGGCTTCCTCATCGGTGACTGCCGAGCCGATGATGACGTCATTGCCGTCAGTCCAGTTCGCGGGGGTCGCGACCTTGTAGTTCGCAGTGAGTTGGAGCGAGTCGATGACACGAAGCAATTCGTCGAAGTTTCGTCCCGTCGATGCCGGGTAGGTCAGCGACAACTTGATTTTCTTGTCCGGCCCAATAACGAAGACCGACCGCACGGTCAAGGTGTCATTTGCATTCGGGTGGATCATGTCGTAGAGATCGGAAACGGTCCGGTCGCTGTCGCCGATCATCGGGAAGTTGACCGGCGTGCCTTGGGTTTCGGCAATGTCGTTCTCCCACTCGACATGGCTGTCAACCGGGTCAACTGAAAGGCCGATGACCTTGACGTTGCGGCGATCGAATTCTGGCTTCAGCCGAGCAACAGTCCCCAGTTCGGTGGTGCACACTGGCGTGAAATCTTTTGGATGGCTGAAGAGCACTCCCCATGAGTCGCCGAGCCACTCATGGAAATCGATATCGCCCTGTGTCGTGGGGGCGGTGAAGTTGGGGGCGGTATCGCCGATTCGAACGCTCATTGGGACTCCTTTGGTGAGCTGGTTTGTAATTCCCGACAAAACTAGTCGGCTTTTAATCACTTCGCCACATCGGCGAAGGAATTCTTTGCGCTCTACGATCAATGCATGACAGATGACACGATCATGTTGCGCACCGCATCAGAACTCGCAGCGATGGTTCGCCGCGGTGAAATTGCGCCAAGCGAATTGCTCGAACACGCAATCACCCGATACGAGCGACACAATCCGGCAGTCAATGCCGTGATCGTCACTCGCATTGATGAAGCTCGTGCTCATGCAGCGGTTCTCGACCACGAGGCTGCAGTCGGATCATTCCGCGGACCACTCCACGGTGTGCCAATGACCATTAAAGAGGCCTACGACTGGGCTGATACGCCATCGACATGGGGCAACGTCGAATGGCGAGACAACGTTCCCGGGACCGACGCCGTCACAGTGCAACGACTCATCGACGCCGGCGCAGTGATCTACGGCAAGACCAACGTGCCGTTCATGCTCGGCGACTGGCAGAGCTTCAACGAAATTTACGGAACAACGAACAACCCGTGGAATCTCGAACGAGTGCCCGGCGGCTCATCTGGTGGCTCCGCCGTTGCGCTCGCAACCGGGATGGCTGCACTCGAACTCGGCAGCGACATCGGTGCCTCAATTCGAAACCCCGCTCACTACTGCGGAGTGTTCGGACACAAGCCCACGATGTCGCTCGTGCCGTTTGAGGGACATGTCGTTCCAGGGATGTTGCCCGAAGTCGACATCAGTGTGTGTGGCCCACTCGCTCGGTCGGCAGCCGACCTCGATCTTGCGCTGTCAGTGCTCGCCGGACCAACAGGCCTCAACTCGACCGGTTATCGGGTTGCGCTTCCTGAAGCGCGGCAGACCCGTCTCAGTGAATTCAAAGTCGCAGTCATGCTCGACACCTCTGTCATCGAAAATGACTCGGTGATGCTTGACCAACTACAGAACGCGGTTGACGCTCTTGCCGCTGCCGGTTGTGTCGTTGAGGAGGCCACACCGAATATCGATCAGCATGAATATTTTGAGAATTACCTCATGCTGTTGCGCGCGGCGACTGGGGCGATGTCAAACGATGATGTCTTTGCCGCAGCGATGGAAGGATCAAGCGCCTGGGACTCAGGTGACCGTGGCTATCAGGCCCTTGTTGACCACGCAATGACCATGTCGCATCGTGAGTGGTTCCAACATCACAACCGACGTGAGGGTTACCGCAATAGGTGGGCAGAATTCTTCGGTGAGTACGACCTGTTGCTGTGCCCGACCGCAGCATCGACCGCGTACCCACACGATCACACTGGAACTCGAGCGACCCGTCGCATCCCTATCAACGGAGGAACCGAACTCGTTGTTGACCAGTTGTTCTGGGCCGGCTGGTCATGTAACGCCTATCTTCCAGGCACGGTTGCCCCCGTCGGGTTGTGTGCCGACGGTTTGCCAGCAGGTATCCAGATCGTTGCGCCTCACCTGCAGGATCGCCGCTCGATCCGGTTTGCTGAACTCGTCGAGCGCGAACTCGGAGGGTTTGTGGCGCCCCCTGGCTACGAGTGAGCCCGGTGAAGGCAGCGCTCAGCGGAATCACTGTTCTTGCCCTCGAGCAAGCAGTCGCCGTTCCTTTTGCCACTCGCCAACTCGCCGACCTTGGCGCACGAGTCATCAAGGTCGAGCGACCGGTCGAGGGTGATTTCGCCCGTCATTACGACACGCGGGTGAAAGGGCTCTCGAGTTACTTCGCATGGCTGAACCGGTCGAAAGAGTCGATCGCTCTCGACCTGAAGACTGAGGGCGCCCAATCGATTGTGCGAGAACTCGCAGCGTCAGCCGACGTCGTGGTGCAAAATCTTTCGCCGGGGGCAACGGCTCGCCTCGGTTTGTCGTCGGCTGAACTTCGCGAACTGAATCCTCGTCTCATCACCGTGGACCTCACCGGATACGGCGAGGGTGGACCCCTTCAAGATCGAAAGGCCTATGACCTTCTCATTCAGGCCGAAGCAGGTTTGCTGTCAGTGACAGGCTCTGCGTCAGAGATGGTTCGTGCCGGAATCTCTGTTGCTGATATCGCCGGCGGAATGTACGTCTACTCGTCAGTACTTGCCGCACTCGTACATCGGGGAGTAACCGGAGAAGGAACTGCGATCGAGGTCTCACTGTTCGACGCACTCATCGAATGGATGGGGCACCCGATCAACTACGGGCTCTACACCGGTGAAGGTCCTGTTCGCGCCGGTGACTCTCACCCCTCGATTTATCCCTACGGATCATTCGCAGCAGCGGATGGGCGGGTGCAATTCGGTATTCAGAACCAACGCGAATGGGAATCATTCTGCAGTCGAGTTCTCGAACGTTCTGAGATTGCGGTCGATGAGCGGTTCGCCACAAATGATGACCGTCACGCGCACCGTTCAGAACTCACCGAGGTGATTGAAGCGGCCTTCGCATCGCTGTTGGTAAGTGACGTCGTGAAGCGACTCGACGAGGCGGGCATTGCAAACGGACGGGTGAACGAGATCAGCGATGTCATTAACCACACGAACCTCAGCAAACGTGATCGCTGGCGAACGATTGAGAGCACTGTCGGCACTGTCCGCACGCTTCGGCCGCCAGCGATCATGCGCGGTCACGACGAACCGATGAAGGCGATCCCGTCGGTGGGTGAACACACGAATGTGATCCTCGGCGAACTGGGATACTCAAATACACAGATCGATGAACTTGTCGCGAGCGGGGTCGCTGGTCGCTGAGGTCACCGCTTGGTTCGGCGCTCGACAAGTTGCCGGGCGATGACATTTCGTTGGATCTCATTCGTGCCTTCGCCAACGATCATGAGTGGCGCATCGCGGTAATAGCGTTCGACATCAAACTCGGTTGAATAGCCATGACCACCGTGAATCCTGATTGCATCAAGTGTCACTTTCGACGCCATTTCTGAGCAGAACAACTTTGCCATTCCTGCTTCAAGATCGGCGCGAACACCCGTATCAAACCGTTCAGCAGCGTGATAGTTCAAACGTTGTCCAGCGGTGATCTGGGTTGCCATATCGGCAAGCAGATTTCCAACCGATTGATGGCGCCAGATCGGCTGACCAAAGGTTTCGCGTTGCGTGGCGTATTCGAGAGCGTCATCGAATGCTGCTCGTGCGACCCCGATTGCACGAGCCGCGACTTGGATGCGACCAATTTCAAGTCCGCCCATCATCTGGGTGAACCCTTGACCTTCGACCCCGCCGAGAAGAGCTGATGCAGGAACAAAGCAGTCATCGAATGACAGCTCGCAGCTCTCAACTCCTTTGTACCCAAGTTTTGGAAGGTTGCGTCCGACGGTGAACCCCGGGACCTTCTCAACGAGAAGGATTGAGATGCCGGTATGGGCTGGAGTTGCAGTTGGGTCGGTCTTGCAGAGCAGCGCCACGACATCTGACATGCGTGAGTTCGTGATCCATGTCTTCGCGCCGTTGATGACGTACCCGTCAACACCATCTCGAGTGGTCGGCAAAGCAACAGTGCGAATCGACTGAAGATCAGACCCGCCGTCGGGCTCGGTGAGTGCCATCGTTGCCCGAATCTCCCCAGTCGCCATTGCCGACAGATAACGATCCTGTTGCTCGGAGGTTCCATGTCGCATCAGCAATTTCGAAACTACGGAATGCCCGCCAAATGCTCCCGACAGCGACATCCAGCCGCGTGCGATTTCTTCTGTAATGCGGGCGTAGCAGCGGCCTGAGACAGAACCTGAATTCCATGGCTCGCCGATTGCGAGACCGTAGATGCCGAGTTCTTTCATCTGATCGATGAGTTCTCCCGGATATGTGTCGGAATGTTCGAGGTCTCGGACGACCGGGCGCACCTCGTTGTCAACCCACTTCGCAACAACATCGACAAATTCAGATTCCTCGGTGCTGAGTCCATCCATCGGTTCGAGAAGCGACATTCCCACAGCCTGCCACTTTGACGGCCGTGCGACCGACTCGTTGTCGTGCGAAATGTCGGCGTATGTTCACGTTTGTTACCACAGGAGGACATATGTCGACTGCAACCCAGATCCCGTTTGTTGAGTACCTCAAACTCGAGCCGACTCCGCACCTCGTTGCGAATGAGTGCACTTCTTGCGGGGCTCGGTTCTTCGATCGTCGAAATGCATGTGCGGGATGCTTCAACACTGAATTCACTCCGGTCGATATCCCTACCGAAGGAGTCGTTCGATCGTTCTCGATTATCACCTTTGCCGCTCCTGGCGTCGACGTACCCTTCGTCGCTGCAGTGATCGATTGCGGTGGCACCAGCGTTCGAGCAAACATCATCAACTGCCCACCCGACCCTGAACATGTCAGTCTCGGAATGAGTGTTCGTCTTGCCACTACGGTGGTCGGAATAGATTCTGCTGGCGTCGAAGCGGTCAACTACGGATTCGAGCCCGCCTGAGAACGGGTACAACTCAGAACTAAGGAGACATCATGAGTAGAAGTGACGACATCTGGATTCTCGGAATCCACATGACAAAGTTTGGCAAGCATCCGAATCTCGACGTCGTCGACCTCGGGGCAGAGGCGATTCACGGTGCCCTTGCTGATGCGGGCGTGACGATGGCCGACATGGGCATCATTGCCGCTGGCAACCTTCTTGGATCAGGAAGCATCGCGCAGCAATTGCAGAAGCAGGTCGGTCAGACAGGTATCCCTGCATACAACGTCTCGAATGCGTGTGCGACGGGCGCAACCGCTCTCCGAACGGTGATCATGGCGGTGAAGGCAGGTGAGGTCGACATGGGCCTCGCAGTCGGAGTTGAAAAACTCGCCGGTGCGGGTCTCCTTGGAGCTGGCGGTAAGGCAAAAGCTGACAACGATGAGTGGGCTCGAAATGGCCGCTTTGGTGCAGTCGGTCCGGTCGACGGTCGCATCGGAACCGAATCGATGCCTGGCGTGTTCGCACAGATCGGAATGGAATACGGCCATAAGTACGGTGGTGCCGACTTCGAGTTGTTCGCCAAGATCAGTGAGAAGAATCACTCGCACTCAACGCTGAACCCGCTCGCGGCCTACAACAAGGCAATGAGCCTTGAACAGATCATGAACGACGTCATGATTGCGTATCCGAACACCCGCCCAATGTGCTCAGCAAACTGTGACGGCGCCGCAGCTGCCGTGGTGATCAACGGCGAGAAGTTGAAGACACTGTCGCTTGAGCAACAGCGTCGAGCAGTAAAGGTTTCTGCTTCGATTCTCACCAGCGACCCGTGGCAGGAGGCTTGTCAGGTGTTGCCAGACGTCAATACGCTCACCCGCAACGCTGCCCACCAGGCGTACGAGCAGGCTGGCGTCGGCCCGCAGGATCTCAACCTCGTTGAACTACACGACTGTTTCGCAACTGCTGAACTCGTCCACTACGACAACCTCATGTTGTGTGAAGAGGGCGGCGCTGTTGACTTCTTCGAGTCGGGTGCCCCGTACCGCGACGGAAAGATGCCAGTCAACGTTTCTGGTGGACTCCAGTCGAAGGGTCATCCAATTTCGGCAACTGGTATTGCCAATATTTGGGAAGTCTGTCAGCACGTTCGTGGCGAAGCAGGTGACCGTCAGATTGAGGGAGCCAAGGTTGGTCTTGCCCATGTCATCGGTCTCGCTTCGGCTTGCGGCATCCACATCTTGGAGCGCTCGGCCGCCTGAGCCCCGGCTTCAATCGGTAGTTCGTTGCGCTGAACATCTCGGCGATCGCTACTGTCAACACAATGTCAATTCCGACGATAGATCTGAGCGACCCGAGTGATGTAGTTGCTCGTCAGCTCGATGCCGCGTGCAGCGAGATCGGGTTCGTGCAGATCGTTGGCCACGAGATTGACTCGGTGCTCGAGCACGAGGCCTGGAGCTGCGCAAAAGCATTCTTTGCTCTGAGTGATGAAGCAAAGATGGCAGTCGCCATTCCTGATGGCGATGCATACGGGTATGGCCCATTCCAAGTTGAACGACTTGCGGCGAGCCGAGGGCAGGAAAGCCCTCCAGATCTCAAAGAAACGTTTTCGATCGGCCCATTTGTTGAGTCCGGTGAAATGGCAGAAATCATTGCGCAAGATCCCGCTGCCGCATTTGCGTACTCGCCAAATCGCTGGCCTGCCGACCTCTCTGAGATGGCCGCGGTGATGCAGCGCTATTACGACGAGTTAGGTGCGCTCTGCGCTCGACTGCTCTCGCTGATGGCTCAAGGGCTCGGAATGCCTGCCGACACATTTGCATCTGCAATCGATCGTCATACATCAGCTCTGCGACTCTTGCACTATCCCCATATCAATCCCGCAGAGGTTGTTGCCGGGCAACTTCGCGCTGGAGCCCACTCCGATTATGGGACGATCACCCTGCTTCGACAGGACGATGCACCAGGAGGGCTTGAGGTGCGAGGCATCGATGACGAGTGGCATGCCGTTCCCGCACAGGACGGGGCATACGTCGTCAACATCGGTGACGCTCTCGAACGTTGGACGGCAGGACGTTGGCGGTCAACACTGCACCGAGTGCAGATTCCACCCGCAGCAAGTGGTTCAAATCGACGGCAATCGATTGCGTTCTTTCACAATGCCAACTGGGATGCGGTCATCGATGTTCTTGAACCGTGTCGACCAGCAGACGGCGCGGTTGACCCTCCAATCACTGCAGGACGCCATCTCATGGAGCGGTTCCTCAGCACACAGCGAGGTGACTGATGTTGACCCCAGATGGACGACCGATGGCGGTCGCTCGAACGTTCAAACCGCGTCGCCGGCGTATGTCGCCTACTCGAACTGCCGCGTTTGATCGACTTATGCCGATGTACGGCCTCGACGTTGAGGGGCCGTCAACCTCGACCGAAGACATCTTTGGACGTGCGGCACCGGTCGCGCTCGAAATCGGCTGCGGAGCTGGTGAAGCAGCGATCGCATCGGCACGCGCTCAACCCGAGGTCGACCTCATCGCAGCGGATGTGCACACCCCGGGTATTGCTCGGCTACTCGTTGATATTGAGGCTGCGAGGCTGAGCAACCTTCGCGTCATTCATGGCGATGCTCTCGAGTTTCTTCACCGCATACCCAGTGAAAGCCTCGACGAAGTTCGCATCTGGTTCCCTGACCCGTGGCCGAAACCGAAACAGCGACAGCGCCGATTGGTTACTGAATCAATCATGGCTCGACTTGTCCCATGGGTTGTGCATGGCGGTCGCTTACGAATGGCAACCGATGTCGAAGACTACGCCGAGCAGATGTTGGAAGTGTGCTCTGCGCACTCTGAGCTCCAAGGTGGCGAAGTCGAACGCCCCTCCGATCGGCCGATTACCCGCTTTGAACGAAAAGGAATTGAAGCCGGTCGAGCAGTGACCGACCTCGAATTCACACGTCGAGGGTCAAACTGACCGAGCACGGCACGATCAGTTAGTCGTTCATGAGCGTCTCGAGTCGCTGTACTGACTCGATGAACTCCTCGACCATCTCGTACACGACACGCGCTGCGGGCTTTGACACATTCATCGTTCCAACGATCTGGCCGACGAAGTAGTTCGCGAGTTGCGCTGCTCCCGACGACGAGTCATGGGCCGCACGATCAATCCGGCGAATCGCAGTATCGACGAGCATTGGCTGCAACGGCATTGGAAGTGGTTTTGGATTTGCCGGGTCTTCCCAGGCATCGGTCCATGCGGTTCGCAATTGACGTGCCGGCTTTCCGGTGCGTGATTTCGAACGCAATGTGTCTGACGACGTGGCGGCAAGGAATTTCTCTTTCACCGTCGGATGGGTCTCGGCCTCTTCGGTGGTGAGCCACACCGATCCACACCAGACTCCTTCTGCACCGAGGGCCATTGAGGCCGCCATCTGGCGTCCGCGGCCGATACCGCCGGCGCCTAGCACTGGTACTCGGTCACCAATTGCGTCGACAATCTCGGGGATGAGCACCATTGTGCCGATCTCACCTGTATGTCCGCCGGCCTCTGAGCCTTGAGCGATGACGATGTCGACGCCGACCGCAGCGTGGCGCTCGGCGTGCTGGGCTTTGCCGGCAAGAGCGCCGACTAAGCGTCCCTGCTCGTGTGAGCGTTCCAACATGTGAGCCGGAGGTGGGCCTAAGGCGTTGACAACGAGTGCGGCCTTATGAGCAAGGGTGATCTCGAGTTGGGGGGCTGCGCGATCAGCAGTGAGGGGAGCAGACTTTGATTCGGCACCAAGCCCTCGGCCGCCCTGTTCTTCGTCAAGAGTAGGAACGCCGTAGTCGTCGAGCAGTTTGTTGACGAAGTCGCGATGTTCCTGGGGAATCATCCCGCCAAGTTCAGAAACGGTCATTCCACCCTGGTCTGATCCGGTGTACTTCGCCGGCACGATGAGGTCGACTCCATAAGGAAGATCGCCTACTTGCTCTTCAATCCAGTCGAGATCGATTTCAAGCTGTTTGTCTGAATGTCCCGCCGCTCCAAGAACTCCAAGGCCACCAGCTTTTGTGACGGCCGCGACAACGTCGCGGCAATGGCTGAACGCAAGAATTGGGATATCGATCCCGAGCATGTCGGTAATTCGGGTTTTCACGATGGATCCTTTCGGGTTCGGAATTCAGACCATGTCATGCCGGCATCTCCGTGAATGTCTCGAGGAAGTCCAAGCACGAGTTCGGCGACAATGTTTCGCTGTACGGCGAAGGTTCCGCCGCCGAGGGTGAGTGCTGGCGCAAAGAGCCAGCCGTAATGCCAAAGCGGATCGACCTCAGGGAATTGGCTGCCTTCTCCGCGAGCGAAGTTCACCTCGGTTGCGCCTCGGCGAGAGCGAAGGGGAATTTCCCCGGCCGGGCCAGACCCTGTGAGCATGCCGGAGGTCCCGGCGAGTTCCTTTGCGAGCTCCATCACATGCTGGCCGTGTTCATCGCCCATGATTTTTTGCACTGATGCCTCGGCACCTGGTGTGCGTCCGTTGAGACGGGCGCTCAACGTGCGAAGCCGGTTGAGGCGCAACACCTCCGATTCGATGTACAGGTCGGCGATGCGCTGGCGCATGATCGGGTCATTGTTGCCGCCGCTATCTCGAACGAGGTTGATGAGGTCGCTCGCCGATGGTCCCGAGCCCCACAGCGACCCAGACGATGACAGTGAGACCCGTTCGTTCGCGAGGGTGACCTTGGCAAGTCTCCAACCGTCGCCTTCTTGGCCGACGAGATACTTCGCAGGAAGCCGCACGTCGTCAAAGAACGTCTGGTTGAACGAGTGCGCGGTCGTCATGTCAATGATCGGTGAGAGCGTGAGCCCGGGGATGTCCATCGGGATAATGAAGTACGAGATGCCTTTGTGCTTTGGCACATCAGGGTCAGTTCTCGCAATGAGGATTCCGTACTCAGAGTGGTGTGCACCGCTCGACCAGATCTTTGATCCGTTGATGATGTACTCGTCGCCATCTCGAACTGCCCGTGTCCCAAGGGATGCGAGGTCTGAACCTGAGTCGGGCTCGCTGAAGAGCTGGCACCATTGCTCTTCCCCACTGAAGATCTTGGGTAGGAACCGTTCCTTCTGCCAATCACTGCCGGCGAGCAAGATGGTTGGTGCCGCCCAGCCAACGCCAATCGGGTTGGTCGAGACAGAGGTTTCCCGAACTCCAGCAGCTTTCAATTCCTCATCGATGATCAACTGGTGAATTGGGTCGGCTTCAACACCCCACGGCCGAGGCCAGTGGGGAACAAGCAACCCTGCTTCATGAAGTTCGGCGCTCGTCGGCGAGGGATGATCGGCGAGCCACTCTCGGAGTTCGATGCGTCGTGGATCGTCCTCTGCTGGGAAATCGAAATCCATCAGTTGTCCTTCCAAGTGCCAGCAGAAGGACCATCGGTCGCTCCTCCTGCGAACGCTTGAGCCTGAAGCATCCAGTCTCGGGCAAGTTCGCCGTCGGTGGTGAGGTTCGTGTCATCGACATGACGACGCTGTGTGACCACCATGCAGAACTCTTCTGCGCTTCCAGAGACGCTTGCGTCAGCATTCTCGTGTGGCCATTCCCACACTTCTCCAGAAGGAGCGGTGAGAGAGACCGCAACGTTTCCGGCCGGTACCTCAAGTCCACGATTGATATAACTCCAGCCGCGAGTAATGACCCCGAGTTGTGCAATGTGACGCAAGCGGTCCGATGCTGGTCGGGAAGCCCCGAGAGTGTCGACGATGTCCTGGCCGTGTGCCCACGCCTCCATAAGGCGTGCGGTAAGAAATGACTTTGCGCCCATCGACGGGCCGTACCACTCAACGCGTGCATCCTCGGCGAGTCCGCGGCCTGCTGATTCGAGAGCCCGACGGTTTGCCCGCCACTCGCTGAGAAGACCTTCGCCTGTGAGTGCGCGAAGTGGTCCCATGGTCTCAGCTTCGGTGGCGTCCGGGTCGGCCATGAGTTCGACAAGGTGCGCCCGATGTTCAATGAATGCATCGGTGTCCCGAATTGCGAGTGCCGCGGTGGCATCGAAATAGGTGAGGTGGGCGATCTGATCGGCGATGGTCCAGCCAGGGCTTGGCGTTGCTGTTGCCCACTGCTCTTCTGACAGATTTGCAACGACATCGTCGAGTGCCTGCTGTTCAGCGATGAGGTCGTCAAGAATCCCCTGAACAGTCATGTTTGCCTCCTCCGTGCGGTATTCCACGTCCGTTTGGGTTGACGTCATCAAGGCCGCCTCGTGGTACCAGATTGACTCCCGAAGGTACCACCACGTACGGTCATCAATTGTGTCGAACGAAACAGCGGTGGGGAGCGCGGCACGACCAAGATCTGTGATTCGATCGAGGCTTGACACGCGCAGTTCTGAGTTCCAAGAAAATCGAGCAGAGATGGAGGCCCTGTGGGCCCTTGTCGCCGACGAGCTTGCGAAAGTTGAAACGATTGGCGGGCAGCGTTACGTCGACCGTCACCGCAAGCGTGGCAAGATGCTCGCCCGCGAGCGGATCGAACAACTCATCGATCCGGACACCCCGTTCCTTGAGTTGAGCCCCCTCGCTGGTTGGGGTTCTGAGTTCCCGATCGGCGCTGGCGTCGTAATGGGTATCGGAATTGTTGAAGGCGTTGAGGTGGGAATCACTGCCACTGACATGACCTACCGCGGTGGGTCTTCGAACCCTCGAACAGTCGAGAAGGGCTCTCGATTCTTTGAAATTGTCGCTCAAAACCGGTTGCCGTGGATTGCCCTCAATGAGTCTGCCGGCGCTGATCTCCCTCACCAGGCAGACATCTTCGTGCGCGGTGGGGCAAGCTTCAAGCACCAGACGCAACTGTCAAAAGCCGGCATTCCAACAATCGCTGTCGGGTTTGGCCCGGCGACGGCCGGCGGCGCCTACACACCAGGAATGAGTGACTACACCGTGTTCGTGAAAGATCGCGGCACGGCGTATTTGGGTGGGCCTCCATTGGTCAAGATGGCCATCGACGAGATTGTTGACGAAGAAACACTCGGTGGTGCCGAGATGCATTCCCGGGTGAGCGGCCTCTCTGACTACCTCGCCGTAGACGAGATGGATGCCCTTCGAATCACTCGAGAAATTGTTGCGCACCTGCGGTGGCAGAAGCTTGGTCCGGGCCCAACGGAGCCTGCAGATGAGCCGTTGTATTCGACCGACGAGCTAATCGGTTGTGCATCAGCTGATGTTCGTGTGCCATTCGATATTCGTGAGATTTACGCACGGGTTCTTGATGGAAGTCGGTTTGAAGAGTTCAAGCCGCTCTATGGCGACAAGTTGATCTGTGGCTGGGGATCGGTGCACGGGTTCCCTGTTGGATTCATCGGTAACAACGGAATTCTGTTCTCTGAAGAGGCATCCAAAGGTGCACAGTTCATTCAGCTCTGCAACCGCACGAACACCCCATTGGTTTTCCTTCACAACATCACAGGTTTCATGGTCGGCTCACAGGCCGAACGTGGTGGCATCATCCGAAACGGAGCGAAACTCATCAACGCAGTGTCGAACTCTGAGGTTCCGCACGTCGTGCTGATGGTTGGAGCGTCGTATGGGGCGGGCAACTACGGCATGGCGGGTCGGGCCTACGACCCTCGTTTCGTTTTCACCTGGCCGAACCACAAAATTGCTGTGATGGGTGGCCGCCAGCTGGCTGGGGTCATGGACATCGTGGCGCGTAACGCTGCTGCAGGCCGTGGTGCTGAGATCGAAGAAGACAAGTTGAACGCTCAGAAGGAAGCCCTTGAGGCTCAAATCGAAAGCGAGAGCTCGGCCCTTTTTTCGACAGGTCGTATCTGGGATGACGGAATCATCCATCCAAACGACACCCGGCACGTTCTCGGTATGGCGCTCTCGGCAATTCACTCGAACGAAGTTCAGGGTGCAACTGAATACGGCGTGTGGAGGCACTGATCATGACTACTCGACAGATCCGACGACTCCTCATTGCGAACCGTGGTGAGATCGCCATACGTATTGCTCGAACTGCGCGAGCGCGGGGAATTTCCTGTGTCGGCGTGTATTCCGATGCTGACCGAACCTCGCTTCACCTTGACTCAATGGATGTTGCGGTAGCGCTTGGCGGTGAGACCGCAGCGGAGAGTTACCTCCGTGTTGATGCCATTGTTCAAGCGGCCGTTGAGAACGGTTGCGACGCTGTACACCCTGGCTACGGCTTTCTAGCTGAGAATGCAGAAGCTGCTCGGGCAGTTGAAGCAGCAGGGCTCATCTGGGTGGGGCCAACTCCAGAACAGATTGAGTTACTCGGCGACAAGGTGGCAGCCAAGCGCGCTGCTGAACAGGCAGGTGTACCCACGACCCCGATTATCGAGGTGGCCGCTGACGGGAGCATCCCAGATGCTGTTCCGATGCCGGCGTTGGTGAAAGCGGCAGCTGGAGGTGGCGGTCGAGGAATGCGCATCGTTCGCGATGGGGATGACCTTGCCTCTGCAATCGAGTCGGCGTCTCGAGAAGCGGCAGCTGCGTTCGGTGACGCAACGGTCTTCATCGAGCCGTATATCGAACAGGGTCGACATATCGAGGTGCAGATTGTTGGCGATGGTGCTGGCGAGGTCTTGCACTTTGGTGAGCGCGACTGCTCGGTGCAACGTCGTAACCAGAAAGTGATTGAAGAGGCCCCAGCGGTTGGGCTTCCCGATGGCGTTCGTGAGGCATTGCATGACGGAGCGACTCGCCTCGCGCGTCACGTGAATTACCGAGGTGCGGGCACGGTTGAGTTCCTCGTTGGAAACGACGGGACGATCACATTTCTTGAAGTGAATACTCGTCTTCAGGTCGAGCATCCAGTGACTGAAGCAGTTACCGGGGTTGATCTCGTTGGGCTTCAATTCGATGTTGCCTCAGGCATTGGGCTTGGCATGACGCAGGATGCAATTTCGCTCTGCGGACATGCGGTAGAACTTCGTCTCGTTGCAGAAGACCCGAGTAGTGGTTGGATGCCATCAACGGGAGTGATCACCGCGTTCGAGGTGCCAGGTGAGATTCGGGTCGACAGCGGAATTCACGCTGGAAGCATCGTCACCACAAACTACGACTCACTCCTTGCAAAGGTGATCGTGGCCGGCCCTGATCGCTCGACTGCGTTGGCTATCGCAGCCGATGCGATGCGGCGAGCTGATATCGGGGGAGTTCGAACGAATGCCGACAGCCTTATCGCAATCCTCACCGACGAAGTCTTCGTCGAAGGGTCGGTCGACACGGGTTATCTCGATCGCCACCCTCATGTGTTGCAGGGACTACGGCCTGATCCAGCTGACATTGATGCCCATCTTGTGGCAGTCGTGCTCAACAGGGTTTCATCAAACAGACAAGCCGATCAGCGTTGGGGTTTTGCCCCTAGCGGATGGAGAAATCTTGCCACCCGCGGCCAGCGGGTGACGATGGTCGAAACCGGCGGTGACGAATCTGTCGAATACGAAGTCGAATATCGCTCGCTCGGAAACGACACGTGGGAGTTCAAACTTGGTGAGTGGCCAAAGGCCGATGACGAGGGCGCACTCGGCCAAGACGACCGCCGCACTTCGGTCGTTCGCTGTGATGGACTGTCGATTGAAATTGATGGGCGGAGAACCTCTCCGACAGTCGTTCGAGATCGTGATAACTGGCGGGTGAGTGGTTACTCCGGTCGAACGCAGTGGCACGAATTGCCGCGCTTCGCCCAACACGACGCCGAGTTGGCCGGTGCGGGCCCTGTGGCCCCGCTCCCAGGCACGGTCATTGCAGTACGCGTGGCTGACGGCGACAAGGTTGATGCTGACCAAGTGTTGATGGTGATTGAGGCGATGAAGATGGAGCACCAAATCACGACTCCGTCTGCAGCGACGGTCACCACAGTTCGTTTCAGTGTTGGCGATCGCGTCGATATGGGCGATCTACTTGTCGAGCTTGAGATCGGAGGTCAGGACTCATGAGTGACTCGTTTCGTATTGCGAACTGTTCCGGGTTTTTCGGTGACCGTCTATCTGGTGCAAAGGAAATGGTTGAAGGCGGCCCGATCGATGTCCTTACGGGGGATTGGCTAGCCGAACTCACGATGCTCATCCTTTCGAGGATTCGCGCAAAAAATCCCGGCCGCGGATATGCGTCAACCTTTGTCACTCAGATGGAGCAGGTGATGGGAACCTGTCTTGATCGTGGCATCAAAGTCGTCTCGAACGCTGGTGGACTCGATCCGGGTGGATGTGCGGACGCCCTTCAAGAAATCGCCGACCGTCTCGGTCTCAACCCAACTATTGCCTACGTTGACGGCGACAATCTTCTTGATCGAGCGGTCGATCTCGCTGAAAGTGGAAATCTCGTCGCATTCGATCCAGCAAATGGGCTGGGTGATGTATCTCGCTATGTGTCGGCAAATGCGTACCTCGGTTGCTGGGGCATCGTTGATGCTCTCACCGAGGGTGCTGACATCGTTGTCACCGGTCGGGTGACAGATGCAGCGGTCGTCTGTGGCCCGGCGGCTTATCACCATGGATGGTCGCGCACAGATTGGGACGCTCTCGCGGGCGCAGTCGTCGCTGGTCACGTCATTGAGTGCTCAGGACAGGTCACTGGAGGTAACTATTCCTTTTTCACCGAGGTGCCGGGTCGCAAGCGAATCGGATTTCCATTCGCCGACGTGTTCG